>NZ_VOSR01000548.1:0-3093 GCF_007997345.1 Mitsuaria sp. TWR114 | reverse complement strand
GCCGGCGGCGCGGCCGGCCTGCTTCATCTGGTCGCTGGACTCGGTGGTCAGGATCAGGATCGGCGTGGTCTTGAACTTGGGGTTGTCGCGCAGCTTCTTGGTGAGGCTGATCCCGTCCATCCGGGGCATGTTCTGGTCGGTCAGCACCAGGTCGAAATCGCGTTGCGACGACTTCTCCCAGGCGTCCTGCCCGTCCACCGCCTCCACGACGTTGAAACCCGCATTCTTGAGGGTGAACGAGACCATCTGGCGCATGGAGGCCGAATCGTCTACGGCGAGGATCGAGGGCATTTTTGGTTCTCCGGATGACAAGCGGTTTTCGGGTGGACCTGAAGATTCTTGAGGGCCTTGACGGCGATCTGCCGACAGCGGCCGGTGTTTTCGTGACCTAACGGACGGAACGACGGAACATCGTCAGAACAACTCGATCGATCCCGCGTCCATCTCGTCCTGGGTGACGGGATTGGGACGCAGCGGGGCGGTCTCGACGACGGCCAGGCCGTCCTCGTCCTCCCCGAAGGTGTCGCGGGCCAACTGGTCCGAGCAATTGCGCAGCCGCTGGCTCGTGTGCGCGATCAGCTGCGTGGACATGTCCTGGAACTGCAGCGCCGTGATCGCACCGGCCAGATGCAGCATCAACTGCTGCAGCGCGTCCTGGTCACGGGCGTCGGGCAGGCGCTCGCGCATCTGGTCGACCAGGCCCGACGCGCCGAAGAAATGCGTCGACAGGGCTTCGCAGGCATCGTCCAGCAGACGCTGCAGGCGCTCCAGGTCGTTGTTGACCGTCATCAAGTGGTCCTGCAGCTCGGCAGCGGCCAGCAGCGGCATCAGTCCGCTGCCTTCCGGCTCGACCGACGTCTCATCGATATGCATCTTGGCTCCACATAGGGCGTCCTGGTGCGTCGTCATGTCTGCCCAACTCAAACATGCGCCCGGACTTGTCGGCTGGCAAGAATCTTCGGCTTTTGCCACGCATCTGTCGACGGGACTAACCGTGCAAAGTAGTCCCATTAGCTTGGATCGACTGGACGCTGACAAATCTCGATAAGGGTAAACCCAAGACTCTACGGTTTCCAGATCAATAAAACCCAGGGGTCTCCTGCGCAGATGAGGGATGCGCGACAAACTTGGCATACTCGCGCCCATGCCGACTCTCCCCCTGGCCGAGCGCTGTCTGCGCCTGCTGCATATCGAGGATTCCGACCTGGATCACCAACTGATCCTGGCCCAGCTGCAACGGGCCGGATTGCGTTTCGAAATCACGCGGCTGGACACGCTGCCCGATATCGAGGCCGCCCTCGACCGGGCCTGGGATGCGGTGATTTCCGACTACAACCTGCCGGGGTTTTCGGGGCTCGTCGTGCTGGACATGATCAAGCAGCGGCAACTGGTGCTCCCGTTCGTGCTGGTGTCCGGCGAGATCGGCGAGGACACGGCCGTCGCGGCGATGCGCACCGGCGCGTCGGACTACCTGCTCAAGAACAACCTGGCGCGGCTGGCGCCGGCGCTGCTGCATGCGATCGAGTCCTGCGAGGCCCAGCTCGCCCGCCAGGAGGCCGACCGCGAACTGCTCAAGTCCAAGCAGCAGCTGCACGAGCTGGCGGGGCACTTGCAGACCAGTGTCGAGATGGAGCGGGCCGCGATCGCGCGTGAAATCCACGACGACGTCGGGGGCTCGCTGACGGCGCTCAAGTTCGACCTGGCGTGGATCGCGCGCCACAGCAAGGACGAGGACGTGCAGCAGCGGGTGCAGTCGGCGCTGGAGACGGTCACCAGCGCCATCGAATCGAGCCAGCGGATCATGCACAACCTGCGTCCCGCGATCCTGGAACAAGGATTGCTGGCAGCGGTGCAGTGGCTGGCGGCGCGCTTCGAGCGCCGCACCGGCATTGCGACCTCGGTGCGGCACGTCGGCGACCATTTCCAGCTGCCGGCTGGCGTGCCGCTGGTGGCTTACCGCTGCGCGCAGGAGGCCTTGACCAACGTGTCCAAGCATGCCGGCGCGACCCGGGTCGAGGTGGAGTTGAGCATGGAGGGCGGCGTGCTGACGCTGGAGATCAAGGACAACGGCCACGGCATCGCGCCGGGCGACCTGAGCAAGGCCCGCAGCTTCGGCATCCGCGGCCTGCGCGAGCGCGCCGCGACGGTGGGCGGCTGGGTCGACCTGAGCAGCGGTCTGCATGGCACGGCGCTGATCCTGTCGGTGCCGCTGCGCGGCGTCATCGGCGATTTCGAGTTCGACGAGGACGGCGAGCCGCTCTCCGTCGGAGCCGGCCATGACCCCTCCTCGTGGGGCGCCCTATGATCAAAGTCATCCTTTGCGACGACCACGCGCTGATCCGCCGCGGCATCCGCGACACGCTCTCCGACGCGCCCGACATCGAGGTCGTCGGCGAGGCCGGGGACTACGGCGAGCTGCGCAGCCTGATGCGCAGCCTGCCGGTCGACAAGCAGTGCGACGTGCTGGTGCTGGACATCAACATGCCGGGCCGCAGCGGCCTGGACGTCCTGCACGTGCTCAAGGACGAGGGCACGACGACGCGGGTGCTGATCGTGTCGATGTATCCCGAGGACCAGTACGCGATCCGCGCGCTGCGCGCCGGAGCCTTCGGCTACGTGAACAAGGGCGGTGACCCGCAACTGCTGGTGCAGGCGGTGCGCACGGTGGCGCAGGGCCGCAAGTACGTGACGCCGGAGATCGCGCAGATGCTGGTCGAGAGCCTGACGGCGCCGGCGCCGGAGCAGGCCCACCAGAAGCTGTCGGACCGCGAGCTGCAGACGCTGGTGATGATTGCCTCCGGCAAGCGTCTGTCCGACATCGCCGAGGAGCTGATGCTCAGCCCCAAGACCGTCAGCGTGTATCGCGCCCGTGTCCTGGAGAAGCTGGCGCTGTCCAACAATTCCGAGTTGACCGTCTACGCCATCCGCAACGGACTGGTCGAAAGCTGAGCAGTCCCGCATTGCTCGCTATTCCAAAGGGGGAAGTCAGCGAGCCCAAAAAGGGGGAGGGCAGGCAGCGAGTGAGTGTGGGGCCGGAATGGGGCTTGGGGGTCCAGGAGGGATCCCCCATGCCCCGTGGAGAGCCCGCGCTTG
>NZ_VOSR01000547.1:0-13228 GCF_007997345.1 Mitsuaria sp. TWR114 | reverse complement strand
CAGCGGGACCGACACGCGCCATCTGGTCAACGGCGACGGCAACACCTCCAGCCGCTTCGGCGTGCGCGGCACCGAGGACCTGGGCGGCGGGCTCAAGGTGGGCTTCTGGCTGGAGTCGGCGGTGTCCGTCGACGACGGCACCAGCGGCGCCACCAGCACCAACAACAAGGACTCGGTCAGCGGCGGCCTGACCTGGGGGCGACGCGCCACGGTGCAGGTCTCGGGCCCGTGGGGCGAGCTGCGGCTGGGCCGCGACTACGTGCCGTCGTTCGGCAACCTGACCACCTCGATGCATCCGTTCGGCACGAACGGCGTTGGCAGTTCGGGGATCCTGTTCTACCCGGTCCCCGCCAACGGCACGACGGCCCGCACCAATGTGCGCGCCTCCAATTCGATCGGCTACTTCACGCCCTCGGGCATCAACGGCTTCTACGGCCACGCGATGCTGGCGCTGGGCGAGCAGGGCGCCGGCCCGACGCGCAAGGACGGCCAACTCACCGGCCTGCGCATCGGGTGGCGCAACGAGACCTTCAACACCTCGGCGGCGATCTCCAAGACCCGCTACGCCACCGGCGACTACACGCAGAGCAACGTCGGCCTGTCCTACCAGTGGGGTCCGGCCAGGCTGATGGCGCTGTGGGGCCGCAACGAGGTCGGCATCTCCCGCACCACGGCGACGATGCTGGGCACGCAGTGGCAGCTGTGGCCGCAGGGCGAGCTCCGCTTCGCCTACACCTGGCTCAAGGCGAGGAATGTCGCGAGCGACGCCACGCACATCGCCATCGGCTACGTGCACGACCTGTCCAAGCGCACCGCGCTGTACACCAACCTGGCGAAGGTCGACAACAAGGGCCGCGGCACGCGCTTCAACGTCGGCCTGGCGACGACGCAGCCCGGCGGCGACAGCGGCGGCTTCGAGGCCGGCGTCCGCCACAGCTTCTGACGCGCGCTTCAATCTCCAGCAACGAAGGAGCACGACCATGCCGTCCACCATGACGAAGTTTTCCTGGCGCCTGGCCGGCGCGGTCGCGCTCGCGGCCGCCACGCTGGCGCCGTCCGGCGCACGCGCCGAGGCCACGAAGATCCTGTTCGTTGGCAACAGCTACACCTTCGGGCGCGTCGACCCGGTGATGAGCTACAACGCCGCCCAGGTGCACGACCTCACCGCGTCGATGTACGCGACCAATCCGAGCGGCGCCAACAGCTTCGAGCCCCATCCCTGGGGCGGCGTGGCCGGCATCTTCAAGCAGTTCACGGTGCAGGTCGGGCTGGACTACGACGTGTCGATCTCGGCGCGCAACGCGGCCTCGCTGCGCGGGCAGTTCCTCAACACCAACAGCGCTGGCTGGGACCTGCGGGGCAACATCGGCTCGCAGGCCTGGGACAAGGTCGTGCTGCAGGAGCAGAGCGACGAGCCGCTGACGAAGCAGCCGGGACTGGCGTCCAACCCGGCCTACTTCAACACCTACACGAATCTGATCGAGAACTGGGTCCACCAGGGCAACGCGCTGAGCTACCGCGAGCGCGACCTCATCGGCGGCACCAACGCGAAGTGCGCCGAGATCACCGGCGCGTCCACCGGGACTTGCTCGCTGCTGCGCACCGTCGGCGCGAACGCGCATGCGAACGCGGACGCCGACGTCTACCTCTACCAGACCTGGGCGCGGCCCAACCTGGTCAACGCGCCCAGCACCACGGTGACCGACGAGATCACCGGCGCGGTGACGCCCACCGGGCAGCCGGCGTCGTCGTTCTATCCGTCGCTGCAGGCGATGACCGAGGATCTGCGACAGGCCTACGCCGCGGCGGCGCTGATGGCGGGCGCCGATGGCTCGGGCGGCATTGCCGGCGTCGCGCCGGTGGGCGAGGCCTTCATGCGGGCGATCGCCGCCGGCATCGCGACGCCCGACATGTATGCCTCGACCGCGGCGAGCGACGGGCTGCTGGACCTGTGGTTCGACGACGGCACCCATGCGAGCAAGTACGGCTCCTACCTGAGCGCGCTGACGCTGTTCGGCACGATCACCGGCGTCGATCCGTCGGTGCTGGGCCTGGGCGAGATCGCGGCCCGGGACCTGGGCATCAGCGCGCGCGACGCGGTGCTGCTGCAGCGCGTGGCGAGCGAGCAGCTCGGCTTCGTCGCCGCGGTGCCCGAGCCTGGCTCCTTCGCGCTGGCCGCGCTGGGCGTGGCGCTGGTGGGGATGCTGCGGTGGCGCCGGCGCTGGTCGAGCGCGCCGATGATGACGGCGGTCGTGCTCGGCCTGGCGGCCGCGGCGCCGGTGGCGGTCGCGAAGGACGCCAGGGAGGCGCAGGACGCGGCCTTCGACATGGCGGCCGAGTCCGCGCCGGCGCCGGCGACCTGTCCGTCCGGAGTCGGCGAGGGCGCGCGTTGCCTGGCGGGCCAGGACAGCGCGGGCGCGTTCTACATGATCGTGATGCCCAAGGCCTGGAACGGCGACCTGGTGGTGCATGCGCACGGTGGGCCCTTCCTCGGCGCGCCGACGGCCAGGCGCGTGGTCGAGGACATCGAGCGCTGGTCGATCATGCCGAGGCTGGGCTACGCGCTCGCCGCGTCGAGCTACCGGCAGGGCGGCGTCGCGGTGACGGCCGCGGCGCAGGACAACGAACGGCTGCGACGCCTGTTCATCGACAAGGTGGCCAAGCCGAAACACGTCTACCTGCACGGCCAGTCGTGGGGCGCCAGCGTCGCAGCCAAGGGCGCGGAGCGCTTCGTCGACGGCAAGCCCTACGACGCGGTGCTGCTGAGCTCGGGCGTGCTGGGTGGCGGCACCCGCAGCTACGACTTCCGGCTCGACCTGCGTGTCGTCTACCAACACCTCTGCCGCAACCATCCGCTGCCGAGCGAGCTGCAGTACCCGCTGAACATCGGGCTGCCGCTCGCCTCGACGATGAAGCAGGCCGATCTCGCCAGTCGCGTGAACGACTGCCTGGGCCTGAACAAGTCCGCCGCGGAGCGCTCGCCCGAGCAGGTCGCGAAGATCAAGACCCTCGTGGACGTGGTCCACATCCCGGAGCGCAGCATCCTGTCGCACCTGAACTGGGCCACCTGGCACTTCCAGGACATCACGTTCAAGCGCACCGGCGGTGCCAGTCCCTTCGGCAACGTGGGCGCGGTGTACGCCGGATCGAGCGACGACGCGGCGCTCAACGCGGGCGTGCAGCGCTACGCGGCGGATCCGAAGGCCGTGGCGATGCTGGCGGCGGACGCGGACCTCGACGGGAAGATCCCGGTGCCGGTGCTGACGGTGCATGCGATCCACGACCCGACCGCGATGGTCGAGCTGCAGGAGAGTTTCGGCCGCACGATGGCGGCGGCGGGGCGCGGCGATGCGCTGGTGCAGACCTTCACCGGCGACAAGGACCACAGCTACCTGAGCGACGCGACCTATGCGGCGCTGATGGAGGCGCTGTCGAACTGGGCGACGCAAGGCCGAAAGCCGACGCCCGCATCGATCGCCGCCGGTTGCGAGAAGGCACGCGTGACGCTGGGATCGACCTGCCGCTTCGAGCCGGACTACCAGGTCCGGCCGCTGGAGACGCGGGTGGTGGGGCGCGACCGGCCCTGATACCCGGACGACAGCGACGACACCGACGACACCGACGACACCGGCCGCAAGCCGGTGTCTCCACTTTGGGAGAAGCCGGATCCGGCATTCGGGCGAAGAATCGGCGGGTTCATTCGACAGGAGCCGCCATGTTCACCGACCTGATCCGCACCGGCCGCGAGGACGCGCCGCAGGGCAATCGCCGCGACTTCATGGAGGCCGCCGCCGCGCTGGGCCTGAGCGTGATGGCCGGGCCGGTGCTCGCGCAATCCGCCGCGGGCGGAGCGCCGGAGCTGATCCTGCGCAACGGTCGCATCACGACGATGGACCCGGCGCGGCCCGAGGCGAGCGCGATCGCGCTGCGCGACGGCGTGGTGATGGCGGTGGGCGGCGACGCGGAGATCGCCAAGCTCGCCGGCCACAGGACCCGGGTGGTCGACGTGGAGAAGCGCCGCGTGATCCCGGGGTTGACCGACTCGCACATGCACATCATCCGCGGCGGTCTCAACTTCAACATGGAGCTGCGCTGGGACGGCGTGCGCTCGCTGGGCGCGGCGCTGCAGATGCTCAAGGACCAGGCGGCGCGCACGCCCGCGCCGCAGTGGGTGCGGGTGGTCGGCGGCTGGAACGAATTCCAGTTCGACGAGAAGCGCATGCCGACACTGGCGGAGCTCAATGCCGCGGCGCCGGACACGCCGGTGTTCGTGCTCAACCTCTACAACATGGCCTTCCTGAACCGCGCGGCGCTGCGCGCGGTCGGCTACACCAAGGACACGCCGCAGCCCGCGGGCGCGATCATCGAGCGCGACGCGCGCGGCGAGCCCACCGGGCTGCTGCTGGCCGAGCCCAACGCCTTCATCCTCTACAACACGCTGAACCTCGGGCCCAAGCTCGATCCGGAGCAGCAGCTCAACTCGACGCTGCACTTCATGCGCGAGGAGAACCGGCTGGGCGTGACCTCGGTGGGCGACGCTGGCGGCGGCTTCCAGAACTATCCCGATGACTACGGGATCATCGACCGGCTCGCCAAGGAGGGCCGGCTGACGGTGCGCATCGCCTACAACCTGTTCCCGCAGAAGGCGAAGCAGGAGCTGTCCGACTTCCAGCGCTGGGCGAAGACCGGCCGGCCCGGCGACGGCAGCGACTTCTACAAGCTCAACGGCGCGGGCGAGATGCTCGCCTTCAGCGCGGCGGACTTCGAGGACTTCCTCGTGCCGCGGCCCGAGATGCCGGCGGCGATGGAGAGCGACCTCGAGGGCGTGGTGCGTTTCCTGGCAGGCAACGGCTGGCCCTGGCGCATGCATGCGACCTACGACGAGACGGTGTCGCGCGCGCTGGATGTCTTCGAGAAGGTCCATCGCGATCATCCGATCGACCAGCTCGGCTGGTTCTTCGACCACTGCGAGACGGTGACGCCGCGCAACCTGGAGCGGATCCGCAAGCTGGGCGGCGGCATCGCGGTGCAGAACCGGATGTCCATGCAGGGCGAATACTTCATCCGCCGCTACGGGCTGAAGGCGACGGCGGAGACGCCGCCGGTCAAGCGCATGCTGGAGATGGGCCTGCCGGTGTCGCTGGGCACCGATGCGACGCGGGTGAACAGCTACAACCCATGGCAGGCGCTGTACTGGCTGGTGTCGGGCCGCACCATCGGCGGCACGGTGCTCTATCCGGAGGAACGGCGGCTGGAGCGCATCGCGGCGCTGCGGCTGATGACGGCGGACGGGGCGTGGTTCTCGCGCGAGACGGGGAAGAAGGGCGTGCTGAAGGCGGGCGCCTTCGGCGACCTGGCGGTGCTGGACCGCGATTTCCTCACCGTGCCGGAGGACCAGATCCAGGACATCACCTCGGTGCTGACGGTGGTGGCGGGCAAGCCGGTGCATGGCAGCGGCGCTTACGCGTCGCTCGCGCCGCCCTTGCCGCCGGCGATGCCGGACTGGTCGCCGGTGCGCCGCTACGGCGGCTACCAGGCGCGCAAGTCGTCGACGTCCGCGATGAGCGATGCCGAGCGCCGCTACCAGTACGCCGCGATGTGCGGCTGCGCCAGCCAGTGCGGCGTGCATGGCCACGACCACACGGCGGTCGCGAGCGCGGCCAGCGATGCGTCGGCGGCGCAGGCGTTCTGGGGCGCGCTGGGCTGCAGCTGCTACGTGTGACGGAGCGGCAAGGGAGGCGAGGGCGGTGAGGGCGCGCTGAAGCGACGATGACGCGGCGCCGGGGCGCTGGAGCGCCGCTCAGGGCGGCAACCCGAACAACCTGGCCGCGTTGCCCCAGGCGATGCGCCGGGCGACGTCGGCGGGCAGATCGCCGAGCCAGGCGCGGTAGCCCTGCATGGTGGCGTCGTAGTGCTGCCAGCGCTGGTTGACCCAGGTGTCGGAGCCGACCAGGAAGCGATCGGGATGGCGCTCGATCAGCGCGCGCCAGTCGGGGCAGAGCTTGCCGTCGTCGCAGGTGAGGCCGGGGCGGTAGGACAGCTCGCCCATCAGCCGCGGGTACTTCGCGAGCAGGGCCTGGACGCGCTCGATCGGGGTGCCGTTGATGCCGGTGTGAGCCCAGATCAGGCGGAGCTCGCGTCCCTGGCTCGGCGTGGCGGCCATCAGCAGGTCGATCGCCTCGTCGTCCACATGGGCGAGCACCACGAGCGACTTCTCTTCGGCCAGCGCCATCAACTGGCGCGCGACGGGACCGCGCGCGTTGGCGCTGTCGTAGAGGTGGAACTCGCCGAGGCCGCGATACGGCCCAGCCGCGGTGCCACGCGCGAGTTCCTCCTGGACCATGCGGTAGATGGTGGGATCGCGGAACCAGTTGTCGTAGTCGGCGCGGTTGCGGTAGAGCCGGATGAAGGGCACCACGGTCACGCCGGCGGCGCGGGTCTCCGGCAGCCCCGCGAGGGTGCGCGTGCCGTCGTTCGGACGCGAGTTGGAGAGGATGGCCTTCACGCCGTTGCGCTGCATCCGCGCGAGCACGTCGGCCGGCGGATGCGGACCGTCGCGGCCGTTCCAGGCTTCCTCGTTGTAGTGGAGGTGCGCGTCGAAGAGCGGGCCGGTGTAGTCGGCCGCGAGGGCGCCGCCGGACCACGCCGGCGACAGCGCCAGCACGACGAGCAAGGACAGCAGGGCAGGCGGCACACGGCGCATGGGCAGGCTCCAGGGCGATGAGGTCGCGGTGGATTCTGCGCCTGCGAGGCGCCTATCGACGATCGGGGAAGGTCCCGGGCAGCGGCGCCAGCGAAGAGGCGCCGGGTCCGATGGGCGCGAGCGGGAGGCAGCGATCCGGTGACGGATCGCAGAAGCTGACATCGATGAGGTCGGTGGATGGGCGCCGTGGGCGCAGGATCAACTGCGGCACGCGCGGCCAGCGTGCCAGGAGCACGCGCTCGATGACGGCGCGAGGCAGGGTGGGCAGCCGGACGGACAGCCACTCGACGTCCTTGAAGCGGGTCATCTCCAGGCCTTCCCAGTCGATGAACGCGGGCGGATCCTGAAGGATCAGCGTGGCCTGCGGGTGAAGGCCGGTCGACCGCGCCGTGAGCGCGAGGTGGGCGCAGGCCGCCTCGCAGAGGCCATGCACCTCCACGCGCCTGAACACGAATGCCGCATGCAGGGCGAGCCGCGTCCTGATGGGCCGGCCGCCGCGCAGATCCTTCAGATGGATCGCGTCGACACCGGGGCGGCGCAAGGCGTTGTCGATCCGCTCGACGGCCGCGTCGTCAAGCACGCCGTCACGTATCCAGAGGTCGGAGCCATCCCGGTCAATGCTGATCGCCAGCGCATCCGACGCGGCACCGATCGCCGCGGCGAATCCCAGCCGCCTTACGAGGTTCATCCACATGGGCGCGTCGGTCACGCTCGCGGCCGCATCGGTTCGAAGACGTCCCGCAGCGCCCGTTCGGGCGCGCGCCGGATGCAATTCTGACCACGCGGCATGCCGCCAGGGCCGCTCGGCGCGGGAGCCCCCCTTGCCCGCCCAGGGCCACACCCGTCCCTGCCGCTTGCCGGAGAGCCTCATGCACCATTTCTCGCCTCGCAGCCTTCGCACCACCGATCTCATCCGCGAATCGCTGATCGCCGGACTCGCTTCCGGCTTGCTCTCCGCCGCGGCGGTGGCCTGGGGCAGCCGCGCCGGCGGCCATCGCGCGGTGGCGGGCCTCAACGCGCCCAGCCATTGGCTCTGGGGCGACGAGGCGCTCGAGTCCGACGCCTGCAACCTGCGCCATACCGGCGTTGGCGTCGCGACGCACGTGGCCTCGGCCTTGTTCTGGGGCGGGATCTACGCGCTGATGCGCGGCTGGCATCGGCGGCCGACACCGCTCAATGCGGCGACCGATGCGGTCATCCTGACCGGCGCCGCGGTGGTCACCGACTACCTGCTCGTGCCCCGGCGCCTGACGCCGGGCTTCGAGGCCCGGCTCACGCCGCGCCGGCTGGGCATCGTCTACCTGGCGCTTGCCGGTGGACTGGTGCTCGGCGCGCTGTGCAGTGAGCGGGACTGAACCCGTCCGCTGGCGATGTCGGGCGCGGCGTGTCGCGCCCGGCCCCGGTCACTCGATCGACAGCAGCGTCACCGACCGCGCCGGCAGGCTGAGCGACGCGCCCAGCGTCGCCTTCTGCCCGGTCATGACGTCGGTGGCGGTCTCGCCGCCGCGCAGCATCTCGGTGAAGCGCGTCAGGTCCAGCTCCCGCGCCTCGCGCGCCTTGTTCAGCACCAGCATCAGCCGCTTGCCGCCCAGGCCCTTCGCCGCGTCGTAGCGGAACAGCACATAGGCCTCGTTCAGCGGCGCGTACTGCATCAGCGCGCCCTCGTGGACCAGCCGCTCCGACTTGCGCCAGTTCAGCAGCCGCTTCAGCCAGGCCTGCGCGCCGGCCTGGCGCTCGCTCAGGCCCGCGCCGGTGAAGGCGTTGACCGCGTCGCCGGCCCAGCCGCCGGGGAAGTCCGCGCGGGCCGCGCCGTCATCGCGATGGCGCGGGCTGGTCATCAGGATCTCGGTGCCGTAATAGAACTGCGGAATGCGGCGCACCACGCTCAGGAAGGCCCAGGCCATCTTCGTCAGGTCCAGGTCCTCGTGCAGCATGCTGTACAGGCGCGGCGTGTCGTGGTTGCCCTCGAAGAGCACCAGGTTGGCCGGGTTCGGATAGACGAAGTCGTGCGCCAGGCCCTCGTACAGCCGCGTGAAGCCGCCATCGTGCGAGTCGGCCTGGTTCAGGCCGGCCAGGATGGCCTCCTGCATCGGGAAGTCCATCAGGCTCGGCAGCGACGACACGTAGCCATCGTGGTTGCGCTTGCCCGCCTGCCAGTACGACACCACCGCGGGATGCGGGCTCCATTCCTCGCCGACGATGTTCAGCTTCGGATACTCGTCCTTCAGGCGGCGCGACCAGGCGGCCAGGAAGTCCTTGTCCGAGTAGCTGTAGGTGTCGGTGCGCACGCCCGCCAGCCCCGCGCTCTCGATCCACCACAGGCTCATCTGCGTGAGGTAGGTCGCCACCAGCGGCTGGCGCTGGTTGAGGTCGGGCATGTCCGGCGTGAACCAGCCGTCGCTGAAGCGCTTGCGGTCGCTCGGCGCCGCGTAGGGATCCTGCAGCGACATGCGCGCGTGATGCGTCTCGGTGTAGCGGGGCCAGACGTTGACCCAGTCCGCCGTCGGCAGGTCGGCCATCCACCAGTGGTGCACGCCGATGTGGTTCAGCACGATGTCCTGGATCAGCCCCAGGCCGTGGCGCTTCGCCTCCGTCGCCAGGCGCATGAAGTCGGCATTGGTGCCGAAGCGCGGATCCACCTTGTAGAAGTCGGTCGCCGCGTAACCGTGGTAGCTCCACTTCGGGCTGTTGTTCTCGGACAGCGGCGTCGGCCACAGCATCGTGAAGCCCATGCCCGCGATGTAGTCGAGGTGCGCGGTCAGCCCGGCGAGGTCCCCGCCGTGGCGGCCGCCCGGATCGTCGCGCCGCAGGCCTTCGGCCATGCCGGGCACCTCGTCGTTGCGCGGGTCGCCGTTGGCGAAGCGGTCCGGCACCACCAGGTAGATCGCGTCCTTCGGCCCGAAGCTCTCGCGCTGCGCCGAACCTGGCGCGCGGGCGCGCAGCGGGTAGCGGTGCTCCAGGACCGTCCGGCCCTCCTGCTGGAGCTGCAGCGTCAGCGTGCCCGGCTGCGCGCTGGGCGCGATGCGCAGGTCGACGAACAGGTAGTTGGGGCTGTCGCCCCGCCGCGTGCCGACCAGCGTCACGCCGGGCGCCGGCACGAGCGCGACCTGCAGCGCGCCGATGCCGGCGCCGTGCAGCATCACCTGCAGCTCGGGGGACTTCATGCCGACCCACCAGTCCGGCGGCTCGACGTGGTCGAGCGTGACGTTGGCGGGGATGGAGACGGAAGCGGCCGTCGCGGCGGCGGCGGGAGTGTGCGTCATGGCAAGCAGGCTCAAGGCGAGGGGGAGGAGGGAGGCGAGGAAGGAGGCAAGAGGTGCGGCGGGACGGGTCGGAGCGATCATCGTGCCCGTCCTTCAGCGCAGGCGGAAGACCTGCACCGACAGCGGTGCGGCGGTCAGCGTCAGGCGGCCGGTGGCGTCGACGCGGGGCGCCGGCATCGGCGGCCGCTCCGGCGTGGAGGCGGTCGGATGGAGCCGGCGCAGCGGGCGTTTCGCGCTCAGCCCGGCGAGCGCAACCTGTGCCGCCTCCTGGCCGTAGTTGATGACGACGAGCACGCGCTCGCCCCGGTACGCGCGCTGGAAACTCAGCACGCGGCCCTGCGCCAGCGGCGCTTCGTAGCTGCCGCGCGCCAGCGCCGGCTGCGTGTTGCGCAGCGCCAGCATCGCCTTGTAGAAATTCAGCAGCGAGCCCGGATCGGCTGCCTGCGCCTGCGCGTTGTGCGTGGCGATGTTGGGCGCCGCCGGCCGGAAGGGCGTGCCGGAGCTGAAGCCGCGCGCGTCGCCGGTCCAGCTCATGGGCGCGCGCAGCGGCGCGTCGCCCGGCAGGCCCGCGACACCGGCCTGGCCGATCTCCTCGCCGTAGTAGAGGAAGGGCGTGCCGGGCAGCAGGAGGTAGGTGGCGGCGGCAAGCTTGTAGCGTGCCTCGTCGCCCTGGAACTGGTCCCAGGGGCGCCGGCCCGCGAAGATGTCGTGATTGCTCAGCATCGTCGCCATCGACAGCGGCGACTCGGTGAAGAAACGCGCGACCCGGGCGACCGCCTCGTCGGCGCCATCGCCGCCCTTGGCCGCATCGATCACCGCGCGCTCCAGCCCGAAGGCGAAGGCGCTGCCGCAGATCTCGGGCCGGGTGTAGACCTTGGGCTCGGCCGTCGCCTCGCAGACGACGAAGCGATGCGGATAGCGCTTGATCAGGCGCGCGAAATCGCCGGTGAGCGCGCGGCTCTCCGGCTGGTCGTTCCAGTCCCTGGCGCTGTTCTCGATCAGGTGCGGCACCGCGTCCAGGCGATAGCCGTCCAGCCCGCGGTTGAGCCAGAAGCGCAGGCTGTCCGCGTGGTACTTCACCACCGCCGGGTTGCGCATATTGAAGTCGGGCATGTCGGGACCGAAGGTCGCGAAGTAGCGCGGCGAGCCGGCCGGCGCCAGGGGCGTCGAGGTCGGCTTGGGGGGCTTGGCCGGCTTGGGGGCGCTGGCGCCTTCGGGCAGCTCGGGCAGCTCGGGCACCTGCTCGCCGGGCAGGTACCACGGCGTGTGGCCCCAGATGTCCCAGTCCGCCAGCTCCGCCAGCGGCTGGGGGCTCCACACGAACCAGTCGCGCCACGGACTGGCCGGATCGGCGGCCGCGGCCTGGAACAGCGGATGCTCCCGCGCGCCGTGGTTGATCACGTAGTCCATGACCACGCCGATGCCGCGCCGGTGGGCCTCGCGGATCAGTTCGTCGAAGTCGGCCAGCGTGCCGTACTGCGGCTCGATCGCGCGGTAGTCCGTGGTGGCGTAGCCGTGGTCGTGGTCGGCGCTGGCGGTGATCGGCATCAGCCACAGGCCCTTGACGCCCAGGTCCTTCAGGTAGTCCAGCCGCTGCGTCACGCCGCGCAGGTCACCGATGCCGTCGCCGTCGCTGTCCTGGAAGCCACGCACGAAGATCTCGATGAACGGCCCGTGCTGCCAGCCCTCCGGCAGCGCGCTGCGGCCCGGCCGCTCCGGCACCGACGACAGGTCCACCGGCGCCGCGGGCGTGGCGCCTACGCCGGCTGCCGTGAGCAAGGCCAGCGTCGCCAGGGCGGCGGCGAAGGCGAGGGGGCGAGGCGTCATCTCGCGGTCTCCTGATCTTTTGGTTTGTAGCAAAAGTACAAATCTCGGTGAGGCGGTTGTGAGTTCTTTGAATACCGCCGCGGCGCAGCATAGAAGGATTGAGTAGTGATGGGAAGTCCTGATCCTCCTGATATGTAGTTTTGCTACCATCCAAAACCAAACCCGCTGCCAGCCATCCGGATGGCCTCGGATCAAAAAACAACAGTTCGATGGAGATCCGATGGGCGTTCGTCCGACCCCGTGCCTTCCGTGGTGCCGTCCCTGTTCCCGTCCCCGGTCCGGTTTCCAGTTCAGTCTCCGGTCGCGTGCGGCGGCGGTGATGCTGAGCGGCCTGGCGACGCTCCCAGCTTGGGCGTCTTCGATGGGATCTCCCGACGCGGCGCCGGTTCCGGCGCTCGCCGCCTGCGATGCCGGACCGGTGACCGTGCTGCGCGCGCAAGCGCCCGCGCTCAAGGCGACGACAGACGCGCTGCAGCCGGTCTGGCTCGATGACCGCCGGCTGCGTTGGCCGGCGCTGACGCTGGGCGCGGGGCAGGTCCTGCGCTTCCATCACTCGGCCGAAGGCGCGCTCGATGTGGTCGACGGGCGCCTCGCTGGCAGCGATCTCAGCGGCGCCCTCGAACTGGCGAAGGACGCGCCAGACGCCGAGGTCGCCGCGCAGGGCGCCTACCTGGGCGCGGGCCTGGACTTCACCATCGATCCCGCCATCGACCGGCGCGCGCTGCATCGCGGCCAGACGCTGATCACCGTGGAGGACGACCAGGGCCGCGTGCTGCGCTGGAGCCCGGCGCAGACGGCCCGGGCGCTCGACGTGCTCCATGCCGCCGCGGAGGACGAGCGCGCGCTCGGTGTCTCGCTGACGCCGGCCGGCGCCAGCTTCAAGCTGTGGGCGCCGACTGCCGATCGCGTCGAGCTCTGCCTCCACGACGGCCCCGACAGCGCCGCCCGTGCCCGCCTGCCGATGACGCGCGACGAGCTCACCGGCATCTGGTCCGCGGCCCGGACCGGCGTGCGCAGCGGCGCGTACTACCGCTACCTCGTCGAGGTCTTCGTGCCGGCGTCGGCCGGGTCCGCAACCTGGTGACCGATCCCTATGCGGTCAGCCTCTCGGCCGACTCGGCGCGCGCCTATGTCGCCGATCTGTCCGAGCCCCGGCTGCAGCCGCGCGGCTGGTCGGCCAGTCGCATCCCCGACCGGGTGAAAGCGACGACCGACATGGTCGTCTACGAGCTGCATGTGCGCGACTTCTCGCGTGACGACCCGACCGTCCCCGCGGCGCAGCGCGGCAAGTACCTCGCGTTCACGCGGAGCGACTCGGCCGGCATGCGCCATCTGCGCGCGCTGAGCCGCGCCGGCCTGACCGACGTGCACCTGCTGCCGGCGTTCGACTTCGCCACCGTCAACGAGAAAGGCTGCGTGACGCCCTCGCCCACCG
>NZ_VOSR01000546.1:0-4387 GCF_007997345.1 Mitsuaria sp. TWR114 | reverse complement strand
CGACCGCGGCCTGCACGGTCAAGCTGTATGACGGCATGAGCTTCCAGGGCTTCGACGCCCACTCCTTCGCCTATGCCGGCGCGGGCGCCTGCCCCGGTCCCTGGGCCAAGGTGGTGCTGGAAGCGGACTTCGCCGTCAACGCCGGCCGCCAGTTCGACCGTACCGCCCTGATCTCCATCGGCGGCATCAACCTCTACGCCGGCACCACGCAGGAGCCCTCGGCCAACGTGGCGCCGAGCTGGCATGTCGAGCGCGACGTCACCGACTACGCCAAGGCCCTGACCGCCTCGGCTGATGGTTTCGTGCGTCTGGACAACGTTGTCGACACGACCTACACCGGCTTGCTGACGGGCTCGGCGCGGCTGGTCTTCTATCCGGCGGGCAGCTCGGCCGATGCGGCCAGCACTCGGGCTGCGGACCTCGTGATCCCGTTGGCGGGCGACCTGAAGACGGGCGACCCGGCCAATCTCAAGTCCGCGGCGGATGCGCTGCAGCGCACGATGTCGCTGCCCACGAACATGGTGCGTCTCTATCTGGACGTTCAGGCGGAGAGTCAGGGGGGTGACGAGTTCTGGTACACCTGCGTGCCCGACGACCAGGCGCAGGTCCTGCAGAGTTGCGGCGGCGGCAGCTTCCGCGAAGTGCTGGTCCGCATCGACGGGCAGCCGGCCGGCCTGGCGCCGGTGGTGCCGCGGGTCTATACCGGCGGCGTCGATCCGGGCCTGTGGCGGCCGACGCCAGGGGCGGAGACGCTGTCCTTCGTCCCCTCGCGCGTGGACCTCACCCCCTTCGCCGGTGCGCTGAGCGATGGCACGCCGCACACCGTGGCCATCTCCGTGCAGGGCGCGCAGGATCACTTCGCGGTCGTCGGCAGTCTGCTGGTCTACCAGGATGCCGCCGCGAGCCAGACCGGCGGGGCCCTGAGCAGCAACACGCTGGCGAGCGCGGCGCTGACGCCTCCCGTCACGAGCAACGGCATCACCACGGCCGCCGACAGCAGCGTCGGCGGCACGTTGGGGGTCACGGCGGCTCACAGCTATGCGGTCACGGGCTACGTCAACACCTCCAACGGCCGCGTCACCACGACCGTGCAGCACGACCTCACGTTCAGCAACCAGCAGAAATTCAATATCGCAGGCGCCATCTATCGCCAGACACTGACGCAGAGGACCACCAGCACGGCCACCGTCACGACGGAGGGCAGCGGCCGCCGGACCGTCGACCGGATCGCGTTGAGCTACCCGCTGGACATGGATTACACCTATGACGGCGACAAGAACCGGCAGGACGCCACGGCCGCGCAGGACTTCCGCACCGACGTGTCCCGCACGGTGAACGGGGGCGATGCCTTCCACAGCGCGTTCAGGAACACGCTGGCCGTCAAATCGGCGCTCCTCTTCAGCAGCACCGGCGGTCCCGCGCAGCGTGGGGGCGAGGAGGGCAGCCAGACCGTCACCTACGAAGACAGCCTGGGCAGTTGCTACCAGCGCAGCGTGGTGACGGCGGCCAATGTGCTCGCCTCCTTCCAGGACGGCGCGGGCTGCACGGGCGGCAACCGCCTGAACTGGCTGGCCCAGCCGGATGGCGCGCCGGCGCAGGCGCTGCTGGGCCGCATCTCGGAGCCTTGAGGCACAAATGCCCGCTCCCGGCCGACGCTGGGGGTGGGCGGCGAAGGCGCCTCTGGCCGGTGTCGCGTCGCGCCGGCCGGCGCTCTCAGGAGCGCAGGTCCTTGCCGTGGAACGCGCGCTCGAACTCCATGAACGCCGACGGCGAGTCATCCCTGACTTCCAGCCGCGAATCCGTGTAGAACTCGGAGCGTCGGCCGGACACCGGTCCACCGAAGGGATCGTCGGACCGGCGCAGCACCGCCACCGCCATCTGCGACCGCAGGCCCGCGAGCACGGGATCGGACCAGTTGCTGACGAGGGCTTCGAACTGCTTCAGCGCCTTCGCGATCACTTCCACCGGCAGATCGTTCAGCGCTTCCTGGCCACGGGCCGCCAGCGCGCGCTCGAGGTAGCCGAGATGACGCATCACCCGCCGTGTCTGGCGATGCGTGTCGAGCAGTTTCTTGAGCGCGATGCCGGTGGCCTTCTGCGCCTCGAGGGCGCTGCTGTCCGGCGGCGAGGGTTCGGGCGGAGGGGCCGCCACGCGGATGCCGATACGCCGGCCCTTGCGCTCCAGGCGCACGTCGGTCGAAAGGAGCCGGGCCATGCGGCGGAAGGGCGCCGCGAGCAAGGCGACGCCTCTGAGGGAGGCCAGGCGGGACGTGGACATAGGCGGCGGAGGATCCCAGACCCCCCACTGCGAGTCAGCACCAATTCCTAACGGCCGCTCGCGATGCCGTCGGCAACGCGAACTAGCTCACCAAAAGGACCGTGGCGCTCAGGCTGGGCCGGGCTTCTCGCCGTCGGGGGTCTCCGATGCAGGCGCGGGCGGCGAGCCAGCGGCCTTGCGCTGGGCCTTCTCTTCCTTCTTCTTCTTCTTGGCGAGTTCGCGTTGACGTTTCTCGTACTGGTAGTTCGGGGTAGCGATGGTGGCCTCCGTGAGGTTGGGGGTGATCGAGGAGCCTGAGGACGACTCGGCGAGGGCGCGAACGCGGACGATCTCCTGACGGTGGATGTTGGCCCCGGTGGTCGTGAGACGCAAATTGCCACCATGCCATTCCAGCCAGTCCAGATCCACCAGCCGGTCGATCAGCTGTTCGGGGATCTCGCTGGCCTGGCGTCTTTGCAGGGCATCGACACTTTGGCGCAACGACACCCGGAGCTCGTCGAGGGTTTGGGGGACAGGCATGGAACACCTCCGCGCGTGTCGCGCCGCGACATGCGGCGCGAACAGAGTCGCCAAGCAATCAAGGCGAGGGCTTGCACGGCGTCCGTCGGAGGAAAACCAGGCGAAGACTTCGGGATGACAGGCTCACGGTCTATCGGGCGATCGTAGCGCAGCGGCACGGACGCTCGTTTCGCGCCCGCCAACCCCCTCACGATCCCCGTGTCAGGCCCCCCCGGGCCGCGCTCCCGAACGACACCGTGGACAACCATTCAGACGAGAAGGCGAGCCCCCGATCTCCCGGGCCGTGACACCGATCACGGTGCTCCTCCCCTCGTTCGCGGGGGCCGGGACCACCCCTTCCGTACTGCGTCACGCTCGTCCGAAGTGGTGATATCGGCAGCGGTGATTTCAAAAATATCATTTCCTCACCCCATGCCGCCAGACTGATCGGCCGCCCACCGCAGCCGCCCGCGCCCTTCCGAGCGCCGTTTGTCTCAAGAGCAGATCCATGAATGGTCTTTCCATCAAGAAGCAGCTGTCGTTTGCCTTCGCCGCGCTGGTCGCGGTGGTGATGCTGGTCAGCGCCGTCGCGCTGCGAGGCCTCGCCGCCGCGGATGCACGGTTCGCCGGGTTCGTGCACGGCATCGATGAGCGGGAATCGATGGCCGTCGACGTGCGCATCGCCGCCAACCGCCGCGCCATCGGCGTGCGGGACATGGTGATCGTCAAGGAGGCGGCGGACGTCGAGTCCGCCCGAAAGATGGCCCTCGACGCCCACTCGGCGATCGGCGAGCACCTGCGCAAGCTCAAGGACGCGGTGGCCGCCGCGCCCGAAGCCAGCCCCCGCGAACGCGAGTTGGTCGCGCGTCTCCTGGAGGTGGAGGGGCGTTATGGCCCGGTCGCGGCGAACATCGTCGAGCTGGCGTCCTCCGGCCGGCGCGACGAGGCGATGACCGCCATGACCCGTGACTGCCGCCCGCTGCTGGCGGCGCTGCTGGCCGCCACACGCGAGTACGTCGACTTCGCCGCCCGTGCGGCCGACGAGGAGATCGCCGCGTCCACCGCCCAGTACCAGGCGCAGCGCTGGTGGCTGACGCTGCTCAGCCTCGCCGCCGTGGCGCGCCTGCGGCCTGGGCTGGCTGATCACGCGCCGCCTGATGAGCGCGCTCGGCACCGAGCCGGCGCAACTGGCCGACGCCGCCCGCCGCATCGCCGACGGCGACCTGCGTCCGGTCGAAGGCGCCGCGCAAGCGCCGGCGGCCAGCGTGCTCGCCTCGATGGGGGCGATGCAGGGTCAACTGCTCGCGCTGATCGGCCAGGTGCGGGGCTCCGCCGAGCAGATCGCCGACGCCAGCACCCGCATCGCGCAGGGCAACAACGACCTGTCGTCGCGGACCGAGGAACAGGCCGCGGCGCTCGAGGAGACCGCCGCCTCGATGGAGCAGCTCAGCGCCACGGTGCGCCAGAACGCCGACAACGCCCAGCAGGCCAACCAGCGGGCGCGCGAGGCCAGCGAGGTCGCGACCCGCGGCGGCGAGGTCGTGGGCCAGGTGGTCGACACCATGCGTGGCATCCACGAGAGCAGCCGCCGCATCGCCGACATCATCGGCGT
>NZ_VOSR01000545.1:0-2584 GCF_007997345.1 Mitsuaria sp. TWR114 | reverse complement strand
GGCCGAGCTGGAGCGTGCCGCCATCGCGCAGGCGCTGCGCCGCACCAACGGCAACCGCATGGCCGCGGCGCGCCTGCTGGCGATCTCCCGCGCCACGCTCTACGAGAAGCTCGCCAAGTACCCGGAACTGGCTTCAGGCTGACGCGTACGCCAGCACCCCGGCGTGAGCCCGGCGCCACATCGTCACGTTTGCGCCGTGTTCATGGGCTTCATCGAGGGTTCGAGGGCTTGCCGCGCGCGGGGCGGCATGCGCATATTGCAGGGCAAGGAACACGACAAGGGCCGGACCCACCGGCTCGCCCAGGAGACCCCATGAACACGCTGACCACGCCCGCGACCGGTTTCCATGCGACCGCGCCCACTGCTTCCACCGCAGGCGCCACGGGAACGGCGAGACCGGCATCGCGCCGGGCCTGGACGCTGGCGACCAAGCTGCGCGTCGCGGTGCTCGCGGCCGTGGTCGGCTTCGTGGTGCTGGTGATGTGGCTCAGCCACCGATCGGCGATGAGCCTGCTGGACGTGAAGATGATCACGACGGTGGAGCAGGTCAAGAACGCCGAGCAGATCGCCAAGCGCTACTTCGACCGCGTCGGCGCCGGCGGCCTGACCGAGGCCGAGGCCCGCAAGCAGGCGGCGGCCGAGATCGGCAAGATCCGCTACTCCGGCAACGAGTACCTCTGGATCAACGACATGAGCCCCAAGATGGTCATGCACCCGATCAAGCCGGAGCTCAACGACAAGGACCTGTCCGGCAACAAGGACCCGAACGGCCTGAAGCTGTTCGTCGCCTTCGTCGACACGGTCAAGAGCCAGGGCAGCGGCTTCGTCGACTACCTCTGGCCCAAGCCCGGCGCCAAGGATCCCGAGCCCAAGCGCTCCTACGTCGCCGGCTTCAAGCCCTGGGGCTGGGTCATCGGCTCGGGCGTCTACATCGACGATGTCTCCGCGATCGCGCGCCGCGACGCGACGATCGCGCTGACGCTGGTGATCGCGGTGGGCATCGCCGCGATGGTGGCGGTCGAGTGGTTCGCGCGCGGCCTCAAGCGCCGGCTCGACCAGATGCGTGAAGTCGTCGAGGCCGTGGCCAACGGCGACCTGCGGGCCCAGGTGCTTGGGAACCAGGCGGCCGGCAGCGACGAGATCGGCGTGGTGCTGACGCAGGTGGCGGCGATGCAGGTCCGGCTCAGCGACCTGGTGCGCGCGATCCGCGATGCCACCGATTCGATCCAGCATGCTTCGCAGGAAGTGGCCATGGGCAGCCAGGACCTGTCGCAGCGCAGCGAGCAGGCGGCCTCCAGCCTGCAACAGACGGCGGCTTCGATGCAGGAGCTGACGCAGCAGGTGACGAATTCGGCGCAGGCGGCGCACCAGACCAACCAGCTCGCCATCGGCGCGGCGGACCGGGCCAAGCTCGGCGCCGACGTGATGGGCGAGGTGGTGCAGACCATGGACGGCATCGCCGGCGCCAGCCGCAAGATCTCCGACATCATCTCGGTCATCGACGGCGTGGCCTTCCAGACCAACATCCTGGCGCTGAACGCCGCGGTGGAGGCCGCGCGTGCCGGCGAGCAGGGACGCGGCTTCGCGGTCGTCGCCAGCGAGGTGCGGGCGCTCGCGCAGCGCAGCGCCAACGCCGCCAAGGAGATCAAGGCGCTGATCAACGACTCGGTCTCGCGCGTCGACGCCGGCAGCGCCCAGGTCGGCCGCGCCGGCGAGGCGATGGGCCAGATCCTGCAGTCGGTGCAGCAGGTCAGCGGCACCGTCGCCGAGATCAGCCAGTCCAGCGCGGGCCAGTCTGACGGCCTGGCGCAGATCAACCAGGCCGTCGCCCACCTGGACGACATGACGCAGCAGAACGCGGCGCTGGTCGAGCAGACCGCCGCCGCGGCCGAATCGCTGCAGCAGCAGGCCCGCCTGCTCAACGCGCAGGTCGCGACCTTCCGCACCTGAGCCCGCGCGGCCGGGCCGCGCGCACCGCCTGGACTCCGGACACAGCGTCTGGAGTCCGGACAGGCTTGTGTTCGCCACCGCACGCCACTGTCTGGAGTCCGGACGGTGGCGTGGCCATGGGTGCGGTGAATCCGAGGGTTCTCCCGCACGGCACGGGCCTTGCGAAGGAGGGGCACGAGACCGGCGCACGACCGGTCCGCCCCACAGGAGACCCGGCCCATGACCCCTGGCTTCATCCGCGCCGCCACTGGCGCGGCCCTGGCGCTGAGCGCCGCCTTCGGCGCGAGCCTTCCCGCGTTCGCGCAGGGCAAGGAGATCCGCATCGCCCACGTCTACAGCCGCACCGGCCCGCTCGAGGCCTACGGCAAGCAGACGCAGACCGGCTTCCTGATGGGCCTGGACTACGCGACCGGCGGCACGATGACGGTCGCGGGCCGCAAGCTGTCGTCCTGGAGAAGGACGACCAGGGCAAGCCGGACGTCGGCAAGAGCCAGCTGGCGGCGGCCTACGGCGACGACAAGGCCGACCTGGCCGTGGGCCCGTCCTCGTCGGGCGTGGCGCTCGCGCTGCTGCCGGTGGCCGAGGAGTACAAGAAGATCCTGCTGGTCGAGCCGGCCGTCGCCGATTCGATCAC
>NZ_VOSR01000544.1:0-4501 GCF_007997345.1 Mitsuaria sp. TWR114 | reverse complement strand
GCGATGTACCGCGCCAAGCAGGGCGGGCGCAACCGTGTCGAGCTGGATCGCGAGGACGTGGCGGCCGCGCCGTCGACGTCCTCCGCGCCTGACAAGCCCTGACCCTCATGCCGCTGCCGGAGAGCGGCAAGCCCTGACCCTCCGATGCGACGAGGCGCGCCGGCCGCAAGGCGGTTACGGCGCGGATACGGGCGCGACGCGGGCGACTCGCGAAGGAATGTGCAGGAATCATGAAACCGCGCCGAGCGCCGCATTAGGGCTTCTACCGAGCCGGTGAAAACGCCGTTTGCATTCAGTTGCAAGTGCCGCGTCAGAATTCACGGGCCCTCGGAACCGGCATCGATGCCCCGGATCAAGTCCAACGATGATCGCGCCGAATCCGATGGTCGGACCGCAGCGACGACGCCACGAGCGCCGACGTGCCCGCGCTGTCCGGCCAATCAACAACAACTGAATCGTTGCGAGGGAATCGATGTCGTTTCTATCCCGCCTGCGCATCGGCCAGCGCCTGACGCTGAGCTATGCGCTGCTGATCCTGCTGCTGATCGTGATCGGCGCTTTCGGCGCCCACAACGCCAGCCGCCTCTCCCATGACCTGAGCACGACGGCCGACTCCAGCCTCGTGAAGATCGCCCTGGCCAACACGCTGGAGAGCGACGTCAACATCATCGCGCGCGCCTCCCGCGACCTGCTGCTGCTGGACACGGCCAATGCGATCAAGCGCCAGAAGAACGACATCGCCGCCGCGCTCGAGGAGGGCCAGAAGCAGCTGGCCGAGCTCGAGGCCAAGGTCGCCGATGTCAAGGAAGACAAGGCGGTCGTGGCCAAGGTGCGCGAGCACCAGACCCGGTTCGCCGCCGCGGTGTCCAAGTTCCTGGCGGTGCAGCAGGACGGCAGCCCGGACGAGGCCCGCGAGGCCCTGATCAAGGACGTGCGTCCGGCGCAGAAGGATTACCAGGACACGCTCAAGAGCCTGGTCGAGCTGCAGTTCGCCGGTGGCCGCGCGCTGGCCGAAGGCGGCGCGAAGCTGGCCAACCAGTCCATCGTCATCACCGGCCTGCTGGTCGTGATCGCCGTGGTCATCGGGGGTGTCGGCGGCCTGACGATCGCGCGCTCGATCATCGTGCCGGCGCGCAAGGCCAAGGACGCGGCGCAGGCGATCAGCTCGGGCGACCTGTCGCAGCACATCGACGTGCAGGGCTCCGACGAGCTGGCGCAGATGCTGCACGCGATGCGCGACATGCAGACGGCGCTGTCGGGCGTGGTGGCCAGCGTGAGCGCCGCGGCGGGCGAGGTCGCGCAGAACTCCAACGAGATCGCCGGCAGCAACGTCGACCTGTCGGACCGCACCGCGCGGTCCGCCGAGAGCCTGCAGAACACCGCCGCGTCGGTGGAGCAGATCGCCTCCAACCTGAACGGCGCCAGCGAGCTGACCCGCAAGGCCGCCAGCATCGCCAGCAAGGCGCGCCAGTCGGCCTCGGCCGGCGGCACGGTGGTGAGCCAGGTCGTCTCGACGATGGAAGAGATCAGCGCGAGCTCGCGCAAGATCGGCGACATCATCGGCGTCATCGACGGCATCGCCTTCCAGACCAACATCCTGGCGCTGAACGCCGCGGTGGAAGCGGCCCGTGCCGGCGAGCACGGCAAGGGCTTCGCGGTGGTCGCGTCGGAAGTGCGGGCGCTGGCCTCGCGCTCGGCGCAGGCGGCCAAGGAGATCAAGGTCCTGATCCAGGAATCGTCCGTCAAGGTCGAGAACGGCACGGCGCTGGTCAACAACGCCGGCGCGACGATCCGCTCGGTCGTGGACGAGGTCAACAACATGGGCCAGCTGATCGAGGAGATCTCGCATTCGGCCCAGGAGCAGGCGGCCGGCGTCGGCGTCGTGAACAACGCGATGAACGAGCTGGACCGCGCGACGCAGCAGAACACGACGCTGGTCGACGAACTGACCCGCTCCACCGACTCGCTGCGCGACAGCAGCTCGCGCCTGGTGCAGGCCGTGGGCTTCTTCAGCACGGCCCGCTCCGCGACCTGACGTCCCGGCTGCGCGAGTCGCCCCCGTTCCTACCGGAAATCCCGCTTTCCTCACCCAAGACGTACGAGGTCCCAAGATGAGCAAGAACCTGATCCCCACCGTTTCCCGCAGCCTGCTGGGCCTGGCCGCCGCGCTGGTGCTGGCCGCCGGCGCCCATGCCACGCCGAAGATCGTCAAGAAGGTGCCGCCGGAGTTTCCGGCCGAAGCCGCCCGCCAGTCGATCTCGCAGGGCTCGGTGCGCGCCAAGATGAACATCGAGCCGGACGGCAAGGTCTCGGGCGTCGAGATCCTGGAGGCCGAACCGCGCAAGGTCTTCGACAAGGCCGTCACCCGCGCGCTGATGGACTGGAAGTTCGAACCCAGCGGCCAGAAGGAGACGCACGAGGTCAAGCTGGTCTTCAAGAACGAGGACTGAGCCGGGAGGCCGGGAGGCCCTGTGGCGGCCAGGGCCGAGGTGAGTGTCCGGGCGTCGTCTCGCCTACACTCCGGCCCCATGTCCCGCTTGAACGCCACCGGTCCGCGCCGGCTCCTCTGGAGCCGCTGGCTGGTGCTGGCCGTCCTGGCGCTGACCTTGCCGCTGCAGGGGGCGCTCGCGGCCACGATGGGCATCGGCATGGCGCTGATGTCCGCGCACGGCGGCGGCGCCGTCGCGACGATGCCCACCGATTGCCATGAGATGGCCGGCATGGACATGGGCGCCATGCACATGGGCGCGATGAGCCACGACGGGACCGGCATGGGCGGCATGACGCACGGCGGCCACGACGGGGCCTCGACGGACCTGTCGCCGACGGACGCTGCGGCGCCGCACGACGACGGCGGCGATGCCGCCACCGATCACCACTGCGGCATCTGCCTGCAGTGCTGCATCGGCGCCGCGATGCCGATCGCGCCGCTGATGCTCGCCGCGCAGGACCTGCGCGACGCCACCCCCACGCTCCGCGCCATCGACGCGCCCGAGCAGACGCCGCAGCCGCTCGAGCGGCCGCCAAAAACCTTCCTCGCCTGAACGCCGGCGCTCGTCCTGGACGAGCCGCCGTGAGCGTCGCCATCGTGCCGGGTTCCGTCTGATGACGGCCCGGCCGGCGGCCTGCACCGACCCTCACCCCCACCCTCTCCCGCAAGCGGGAGAGGGAGTCCGATCCGATCCCTCGCCCCGCTGGTGGCGCTGGAGATCGGTCTGACTGACTCCCTCTCCCCGCTGGCGGGGAGAGGGCAGGGGTGAGGGGTCTGGGCAGTCCTCCCTGCTCCCGATCCTTCGCGAGGAAGCCATGTCTTCTCGATTGCTCTGCCTGCTGGCCGTGGCCGCGACCCTTGGGTCTGCCGCAGCCGCGCCCCCCGATCCCGCCGACCCACGGGCGACCACGCCCGCGCCGATCGTCAAGCCGCCCGTGTCCGCCTCCGGCGCCGCCGTCGCCGACCCCGGTGTCGGGGACTGGCGCCAGGCCAACCGCCGTGTCCACGAGGCCGGCGGCTGGCGCGCGCTACTGCGCGAAAGCCAAGCCGCTAACGCACCCGCGCCACCGCCAGCGTCGCCCGGCCGACCAGCCGCTGCCTCCCCCGCCCCGGCGAGCGCCGCTTCTGCCCCGGTCAGCGCCACCTCGGCCCCGGCCGGCGGCCATCACCACCATTGAGGAGCCCCCGATGTCCTCGACGATGACTCCCCTGCGCCTGACCCTGCCCGTGCTGCTGGCGCTGGGCCTTTCGGCCTGCGCGTCGCTCTCGCCGGAGCAGGCGGCCGAGCCGGTCCAGCGGCAGAGCCGCGATTGGCTGGGCAGCGACCTGCCGCTGCAGCGCACCGACGACCAGCGCGCCGCCGCCCGCGCTCGCACCGACGCCCTGCTGGCCCGGCCGCTCGATGCCCAGGGCGCGGTGCAGCTCGCGCTGCTGAACCACCGCGGCCTGCAGGCCGGCCTCTACGGCCTGGGCATGGCCGACGCCGAGCGCGTGCAGACGCTGCTCTGGCCGAACCCGGTCCTGAGCCTGGGCCGCCTCGTGCGCGGCGACGAGCGCGAGATCGAGCGCGGCCTCGAGTTCAACCTGCTGAGCCTGCTCGGCCGCGGTGCCCGCCAGGACGCCGCCGCCCAGGCCCTGGCCCGCGAGCAGGCGCGCGTCGGGCAGCAGCTGCTCGACGTCGCCTCCCAGGCCCGTCGCAGCTGGGTCCAGGCCGTCGCCGCGCAGGAGCGCCTGCAGCAGGCGCGCACGGTGCTGGACTCCGCCTCCGCCGGCGCGGAACTGGCGCTGCGGATGCGCCAGGCCGGCAATGTCAGCGCGCTGCGGCTCGCCCGCGAGCGCGCGGTGCTGGCCGAAGCCCAACTCGCGCTGGAGCAGGCCGAGCTGCAGGCGACCGGCGACCGCGAGGCGCTGATCCGCGCGATCGGCCTGTGGGGCGACGACGTGACGACGCTGACGCTGCCGGAGCGCCTGCCCGACGTGCCGACCGACTTCCGCGCCGCCGACGACCTC
>NZ_VOSR01000543.1:0-4928 GCF_007997345.1 Mitsuaria sp. TWR114 | reverse complement strand
GCGTCGACATCGGCAGCTTCAACAGCCGCACGCTGTCCGCCGACATCAACGAGCCGCTCTCCGCCAACGGCCGCACCGCGCTGCGCATCACCGCGCAGACCTCCGACGGCGACGACGCCACCGACCAGGTCTGGCGCAAGGACCGCTGGATCTCGCCGTCGCTGTCGATCGACTTCGGCCGCGACACCGAGGTCGTGATCTTCAGCAGCTACTCGCACAGCCAGTGGATCCGCCAGCAGGGCACGACACCCTACGGCACGCTGCTGCCCAATCCCAACGGCACGGTGGACCGCCGGATGTTCACCGGCGATACCGCCTTCGGCGGCTACGACGTCGAGCAGAAGACCCTGGGCTACAGCCTGGAGCACCGCTTCGATCCGGCGCTGACGCTGCGCCAGGGCGTGCGCTACGAAGAGGAATCGGGCACCGGCAACTTCGTCGCGCTGCAGGCGCTGCAAGCCAACCGCCGTCTGCAGAATCGCTCGGCGACGCGGCAGTACCTCGACTACGACCTGCTCGCCACCGACACCTCGCTGCTCTACCGCGCCGACACCGGACCGGTCGCGCACCAAGTGGTCGTCGGGCTTGACGCGCGCCGAGGCCACAGCCGCCAGGGCTCGCGCGCCTGCACGATCGCGCCCCTGGACCTGTTCAATCCGCAGTACGGCATGCCGGCCACCTGCCCCGCCAACCTGACCGCCTTCGCGCCGTCGACGCTGACGGTGGCGGGCCTCTACCTGCAGGACCAGATGAAGTTCGGCGCCGGCTGGACCGCGCTGGTGGGCCTGCGCCGCGACCATTCGCGCGAGCGGCTCGAGGACCGCGTCCGCAACACGCAGTCGCTGAAGACCGACGCGGCCACCGTGGGCAGCGCCGGCCTGGTCAAGGAGTTCCTGCCCGGCTGGTCCACCTACGTCAGCTGGTCCGAGTCCTTCCTGCCGGTCAGCGGCCAGGACTTCGACGGCCGGGGCTTCGTGCCCGAGACCGGCAAGCAGTGGGAATGGGGCCTGAAACACGAATCGGCGGACGGTCGGCTCACCGGCTCGCTGGCGGTGTTCGACCTCAAGCGGCGCAACGTCACAACCTCGGATCCGGTCAACACCGGCTTCAGCGTGCAGACCGGCGAGCAGCAGTCGCGCGGCGTTGAACTCGAGGTGGGCGCCCGGCTCAAGGACGGACTGAGCCTGACCGCCGGCTACGCCTACACCGACGCGCGGGTCACGCGCGACAACAACGCCGCGATCCTCGGCAAGCCGATCAACCTGCAGCCGCTGCATGCGGCGACGCTGTGGGCGCTGTACAAGCCGACCGGGCTGCTGAACTGGACCTTGGGCCTCGGAGGTCGCGCGGTGAGCCGCCAACGCGGCAGCCTGCCCTTCGCGCTGCCCGGCTACGCGGTCGTCGATGCGAGCGTCGGCTACGCCGGCCCGGCCTGGCGCGTCAATGCGGGCTTGAAGAACCTGCTCGACAAGGACTACTTCGACGGCGCCATCAACGCCAACGTGGTCTCGCCGGCGCTGGGCCGCACCTGGACGCTGAGCCTGCAGCTGAGCTATTGAGCTACTGAGCTCTTGAGCGTGGCGAGCGCGGCAACGCCGGGCGCGGCGGACCCCGTGCTCGCGGATCAGCCCAGCGTCAGCTCCCAGGTTTCGCCGACGAGATCCAGGCCGAATCCCTGGAAGGGCTCGCTCGCGACCAGTTGGTAGCCCGCCTTGCGATAGATGTGCTTGGCGGCATCGAGCTGGCTGTTGGTCCACAGGCGCACCTGCCGGTAACCCGCCTCGCGGGCGAAGCGGTGGCACTCGGCGACGAGGCGATCACCCAATCCGAGTCCGCGCGCCGAGGGCTCCACCAGCAGCAGTCGCAGCTGCGCCACGCCGTCGATCGGCGCGCCGGTCGCCTCGTCGCGGGCCTGCACCAGCGCGACGCTGCCGATGTTGGTGCCGTCGCGCTCGGCGATCCAGCAGGCCTCGCGACGCGGGTCGAAGCGCTCGAGGAAGTCGGCGGCGATGCACGCCACCAGCGCCTCGAAGCTCAGGTCGAACTGGTACTCGCGCGCATAGAGCGCGCCATGCCGCGCGACGATCCAGCCCATGTCGCCGGGCCGGTGCGGACGCAGCAGGAAGCCGCCCGTCGCCGGCTTCGCGCCCGGCTCCTCGAGCAGCGACTGCACCCGCCGCAGCGCCTGCAGCAGTTCCACCTGCTGGGCCTCGCCGAGCTGGCCCAGCAACTCGCCCACCTGCTCGCGCGAGCGGCGATCCAGCGGCTTGAAGGCCTTGCGGCCGGCCGGGCTCAGCGTCAGCAGCGACTGCCGGGCGTCCGCCTCGCTGCGCGACGCGCGCACCAGGTCGCGCTCCTTCAGATGGCGCAGCAAGCGGCTGAGGTAGCCGGCGTCCAGGTCCAGCAGCCGCCCCAGCTCGGTCGCGGTCATCCCGGCCCCGGCGTCCAGATGCGCCAGCTCCCAGAGGATGCGGCACTCGGTGAGGCTGAACTCGGAGTCCAGCAGCCCTTCGTCGAGCACGCCGATGCGGCGCGTGTAGAAGCGGTTGAAGCGGCGGACGGCTTCGATACGGTCACTGTCGGTCATGGCGCGCATGCTGCGCCATCTACTTGCTTTTGGCAAGCAATTGATTGCCAGCGGACCTCACACGTTGGGCGGAGCGCCGCCACGCTTCGGCAGCTCCCCGGCGCGGCGCAGGTCCTCGATCCACGCGGCGATCGCCGCGTCACGATCCGGCCCGCGGTCGCGCAGCAGCGCCGACGGGTGCAGCGTGATCAGCACGCGCCGGCCATCCTCGCGCGCGAGCCATTGGCCGCGATTGGCCAGCACCGGCACCGCATGCCCCAGCACCGCGCGGGCCGCCGTCGCGCCCAGCGCCACGATCGCGGCCGGGTCCACCGTGGCGATCTCCTGCTCCAGCCACGGCGCGCAGGCCTGCACCTCGCGCTGCGCCGGCGACTTGTGCATCCGCCGCTTGCCGCGCAGTTCGTACTTGAAGTGCTTGACCGCGTTGGTCAGGTAGAGCTGGTCGCGCGGCCAGCCCAGTTGCTCGAGCGCCTCGTCAAGCAGACGCCCCGCCGGGCCTACGAAGGGATGTCCCTGCAGATCCTCGCGGTCGCCGGGCTGCTCGCCGACGAGCATCAGCCGCGCCGCGACCGGTCCTTCACCAAACACCGTCTGTGTCGCGCCCTGCCACAAGGGGCAGGCCTGGCACGCCTTCGCCTGCTCGGCGAGCTGCGCCCACTGGGCCTGCCGGGCGGCGCGAGCGACGCGGGCCATGTCGCTTCCGGCCCACTCAATGCCTGGGCGTGCGATTCCCGTACGCCGGACGCGCCGGCCGGATCGCCGGCGCGCTGCTGCCCGCGACGAAATTGCCGGGTCGGGCGGTCAGCAATACCGCCAGCAGGTCGGTCACCTTCAGCGGCTTGTAGAGCAAGCGGTTGAAGCCCGCCGCGCCGGCACTCTCGTCGGTGATCTCCGGGCCGCCGCCGGTCAGGCAGACGTACATCACGTGGCGGCCGGCCTCGGCGTCGATGAGCTTGGCTTCGGACACCACCTCCAGGCCATTCATGTCGGGCATGTCGAAGTCGACGAACACCAGCTCCGGCTTGAACAGCTTGAGCAGACGCAGGCCGACCCGGCCGCTGTAGGCCACCGCCGTCGCGCAGCCGTAGCAGCGGAACAGCTCGCTGAGGCTGCGCGCTCCCTCCGGGTCGTCGTCAATGACGAGGACCCGCAGTGCATGAGGCGATGGTTCGGACATCGAGGTGTTCTCCCAGAGTGCAACACGACGCAACAGCCCTACCCGCGCGACAAAGCGCGTCCGGCCAAAGCCGTCCGTCGATGACCGATGAGGGCAAGCCGCGTGCCCGTACCCCCTCGCGCCAACACTCCTAAACCCAGCCCCCATGGGGGTGTACGCCCGGCTAAAGTCCACCGGTTGAGCCGCGTCGAGACGGCCGGGAGATGACCATGAGCGTCTTGGAAGAAGGGGTGGCCGTGGTCCCGGCCGACCACCTGAATGCGATGCTGCTTGCGCTCCACGCGCTGCGGCGTGGCGACCCCGACGTCCGGTTGCCGTTCCACTGGACCGGCGTCGCCGGCAAGCTCGCCGATGCCTTCAACGAGGTGGTCGAGCAGAACGCGTCGATGGCCGCGGAGCTCTCCCGCCTGCGGCAGGTCGTCGGCAAGGAAGGCCGGCTCAAGCAGCGCGCGGCCCTGCCCGAGATGCGGGGCTTCTGGGGCCAGCAGATCGACTGCATCAACGCGCTGATCGACGACCTCGTCCATCCCACCAGCGAGGCCGCCCGCGTCATCGGCGCCGTCGCCGAGGGCGACCTCACGAAGTCCATGGCCCTGGAGGTCGACAACCGCCCGCTGCAGGGCGAGTTCCTGCACACAGCCAAGACCATCAACCGCATGGTCGAGCAGCTCGGCGACTTCTCCGCCGAGGTGACCCGCGTCGCGCGCGAGGTCGGCACCGAGGGCAAGCTCGGCGGCCAGGCCAAGGTCAAGGGCGTGGCCGGCACCTGGAAGGACCTGACCGACTCGGTCAACTCCATGGCCGGCAACCTCACCGACCAGGTCCGCAACATCGCCGACGTGACCACCGCCGTCGCGCAGGGTGACCTCTCCAAGAAGATCGAGGTCGACGTCAAGGGCGAGTTCCTGACGCTGAAGAACACCATCAACACGATGGTCGACCAGCTGCGCTCGTTTGCGTCCGAAGTGACCCGCGTCGCCCGCGAGGTCGGCACCGAGGGCTCGCTCGGCGGCCAGGCGCGGGTCGAAGGCGTGTCCGGCACCTGGAAGGACCTGACCGACTCGGTCAACTCGATGGCCGGCAACCTCACTTCGCAGGTGCGCAACATCGCCGACGTGACCAAGGCCGTGGCCGCGGGCGACCTCTCCAAGAAGATCACCGTCG
>NZ_VOSR01000542.1:0-4886 GCF_007997345.1 Mitsuaria sp. TWR114 | reverse complement strand
TGCAGCGCCGGGCCGAGGTAGGCCGCGTGCCGCGACAGCTCACGCGGCCGCGTGCGGTTGAAGCTGAAGCGCCAGGGCAGCGACCGGCCGCCACCCAGCCATTGCGCCATCGCGACGACCGCGCTCATCTGCATGTCCACCAGCAGCGGCTGCAGGCTGGGCGGCGCGCCGCAGGCCTCGGTCCAGACCAGCAGCAACTCGTCGGCGCTTTCCACCAGCCGCGGCGTCAGCAGCGGCGACAGCCGCGCGGGCCAGTCGCACAGCACGCGCAGCGCTTGGCGCAGGTCGCCAGCCTGCTGCAGCGCCTGGCTGGCCAGGCCGTAATGGCCCGGGAGGCTCAACTGGCCGACGACAAAACCCACGTCGCCCGCCAGCGGCTGCAAGGCCGCCAGCATGGACAGCAGCTGGCGCGCGGACAGCGCCTGGCCCGGCACCACGCCGCAGCGGCCCAGCCACTCGGCCGGATCGATGCCGCGGCTGCGGGCGAACTCGGCCAGCAGCGCGCCCTGGTAGGCCCAGGGGATGAAGGCGTGGTCGGCGCCATAGGCGGTCGCCGCGCCCGTCGGCAGCGCCTGGCGCAGCGCGGCGAGCGCGTCGTCGGGCTCGGGTGCCGCGCTGGGGAGCGCGCTCACCGCAGCCGCTCCAGCAGGCGCAGCAGTTGCGCCTCGCCGTCCTCGTCGGGATCCAGCATCGCGCTGGCCATGCGGGCGCCGAGCCGCGCCCGGGTGCGCCCGTCTGCGCAGGGATGCACATGCGCGGACAGCGCCGCCAGCAGGTCGCCCGGCAGCGCCGAGTCCGCATTCGGCAGCAGCGCGACGAAACGGTCCGCCGCGTAACGGCACAGCAGGTCGCCCTCGCGCAGCTGCAGCAGCAGCAAGGGCCCGGTGGCCTGCAGCAGCCGTTCCGACTCCGCCAGCCCATGCTGGCGCGCCAGCGCGGGCAGGTCCTGCCAGCCCAGCATCATCAGCGTCGTGGGCACGGCGGGCGCGCGCCGCAGGCGCTCGATCTGCGCGAGCAGGTAGGCGCCGTCGCCCAGCTGCGTCAGCCCGTCGATCTGCGCGTGTTCCCGGTAGCCGCGCTCACGGCCGGCGCGCAGCGCGTTCAGCGCCAGCTGTTCCTGCCGCCACAGGTGCAATCCGAAGGTCAGCCCGGTCATGCCGACGACGTGGCAGGTGGATTCCATCCCCATCAGCAGCGTGAACGCGCGCGGGAACTTCCAGAACTCGTCCATCAGGTCCGCCCAGCCGCCCAGCAGCATCCCCGCCAGCCCCAGGCACAGCCAGGTGGTGACGCGGCCGGCGGGCCGGCTCGCGCGCAGTTGCACCAACCAGAGCGCCAGCATCGCCACGATCAGCGATTCGCTGAGGATGTCGACCCAGCGCCACTGCGCCAGCGGCTTGGCGACCGCCCAGTAGCCGAAGGACCAGGTGACGGCGGCCATCGCCAGCAGCAGCCCATGGCCGAAATGGCGCGAGCCCGCGACCGGCGCGAGCACCAGCGGCGGACGCGGCAGCACGACTTTCATGGCGCGCGATGCTAGGCAGCGTTTGTGACAGTCGCCGTCACACGCGGCGCCGGGGGTCGAATCGGCTCACGCGCCGGGCCTGGCGGAGCCGTCCGGGCCGCGGCGCGTCGAGAATCCCACGCTGTCACGGACCCGCCATCCCGGCTTCCTAACGTGCGCCGCCATCCGTGACTCACCCACCTCCTCCCATGCGCACGCCGCCCCGCCCGACGCTCCTCGCCCTGTGCCTGTCCAGCCTCTTCGCCGCCACGCCCGGATGGGCGCAGCAGGCCGCCGACACCCGTCCCGATACGCGTCCTGACACGCGCCCTGAGGCCGCCGCCGACCTCCGCAAGGACGCCCGCGCGGACGCCCCGCCCGCCAGGGACGCGAAGGCCGACGCCCGCCAGCTCGACACCGTCGTGACGGTGGGCCAGGCGGCGGCGCTGCGCTCCGCGCTGGACAAGCAGTCCGCGGCGCCCGGCATCGTCAACATCGTGCATGCCGACGGCATCGGCCAACTGCCCGACAACAACGCCGCCGAGGCGCTGGCCCGCATGCCGGGCGTGTCGGTGGAGCGCGACCAGGGCGAAGGCCGCTTCATCCGCGTCCGCGGCCTGGGTCCGGACTACAACGCGGTCAACATCAACGGCGCGCTCACGCCCGCCTCCGAGTCCGACCGCCGCGCTCCCGGCCTGGACCTGGTGCCGGCCGGCCTGATCCGCTCGCTGGAGGTGCAGAAGACGCTGACGCCGGACCAGGACGCCAACTCGCTGGGCGGCACGGTGAGGGTGCGCACGCTCAGCGCCTTCGACCAGCCGGGCCGGCTGTTCACGATGGAACTGGGCGCCAACCACGACGCCAACGCCGGCAGGACCCGGCCGCGCGGCTCGGTCGCCTTTGCCGACCGTTTCGCCGGCGGCACGCTGGGCGTGGCGCTGGCGCTGTCGGCCGACCAGCGCCGCTTCGCCAGCGACAACGTCGAGACCGGCGGCGACTGGGACGGCGACAAGCTGGCCAGCTTCGAGCTGCGCCGCTACACCATCACCCGCGAGCGCGTCGGCGCGGCGCTGAACCTGGACTTCAAGCCGGACGAGGCCTCGCTGGTCTACCTGCGCAGCTTCAGCAGCCGCTTCACCGACCAGGAGCAGCGCCAGTCGATCGCGATCGAGTTCGACGAGCCGCTGGCGCCCGGCGAGACCGGCGACGGCACCGTCAGCCGCGGCCTGAAGGCGCGGCGCGAGATCAACAAGTCCAGCGCCGTGGTGCTGGGCAGCGAGCTCAGCCGCGGCGACTGGAAGTTCTGGGCCGAGGCCGGTGCCGGCCGCGCCAGCGAGGACAAGCCCGACACGCTGGCCTCGTCCTCCTTCACCGCGGACTTCGCCGGCCTGGGCTACACCGACACCGTCCGGCCGATGCCCACGGCGGTGGCCGGGCTGGGCGATGCCTCGCGATACGCCTTCAACAAGGCCAAGGTGGAGCAGAGCAGCGCCACCGACCGGGTGCGCCACCTGAAGGCCGACGTGCAGCGCGAGTTCGACCTGGGCGGCTGGGACCTCGACCTCAAGACCGGCCTGAAGGCGATGCGCCGCGACAAGGACAACGCGCAGGAGACCTACGCGCCCAGCGCCAAGGTGCTGAAGAAGGCGCCGTACAACGTCCCCTCGGCGCAGCTGGGGCTGGGCCAGTTCGTCGGCGGCGGCGAGGTCGACTACCCGTGGACCGCCTTCGGGCCCGGCATCGATGCCGGCAAGCTGCGCGGCCTGTACGGCGCCTATGACCTGAACGCGTTCCGCGACGCGGTCGACTCGTCGGTCAACGACTACGCGATGAAGGAGCGCACCGACGCCGGTTACCTGCAGGCGACGCTGGAGCGCGGCGGCACGCAGTGGCTGGTCGGCGTGCGCCATGAGCGCGTGCGCTTCACCGCCGACGGCACCGCCTGGAAGGATGGCGAGCTGAGCGCGGTGCACCAGGACACGCGCTCGAGCCACTGGCTGCCGGCGGTGCTGCTGCGCCAGAAGCTCAACGAAGGCCTGGTGCTGCGCGCGGCGCTGACGCACGCGGTGGTGCGGCCGCCTTCGGCCAGCTGAGCCCGGGCGTGACCGTCGACGGCGACGAGGCCACCGTCGGCAACCCGCTGCTCAAGCCGCTGCGCGCGCGCAACCTGGACCTCGGCCTGGAGCAGAGACTGGGGCGCGACGGGGTGCTGTCGGCCGCGCTGTTCCACAAGAAGATCCGCGATTTCGCCTTCCAGACCGACCTGGCCGGCACGCCGGGCTGGGAGGACTTCAGCCATGTCGAGTCCTTCGCCAACGGCGGCGACGCGACGGTGCGTGGGCTGGAGCTCTCCTGGAGCCAGGCGCTGAGCACGCTGCCGGCGCCGTGGAACGGCCTGGTGATCGGGGCGAACGGCAGCTTCGTGAAGTCGCGCGCGACCATCGGCGGTCATGACGAGGGCCGCTTCGTCAGCCGGCGCATCGCGCTGCCGAGCCAGTCCGACCGCAGCATCAACCTCAGCCTGGGCTGGGAGTCGCCGGCCTTCGGCGCGCGCATCGCGCTGAACCACAAGTCGCCCTACCTGCTCGAGGTCGGCGACGTGCTGGACGCGGCGCAGGACCGCAAGGTCGACACGCAGAACCAGATCGATGCGTCGATGCGCATCCAGCTGACGAAGCAGCTGCAGCTGCAGTTCGAGGCGCTCAACTTGAGCAACGAACGCTATTACGTCTACCAGGGCAGCAAGGCCTTCAACACCCAGTACGAGCAGTACGGGCGGGCCTACAAGCTCAGCCTGAAGCTGGCGATGTTCTGAAGGAGCGGCAGGTCATGACGATGAAGACGATGAGGACTCCCCGCGCCGCTGGGATGACGATCCGCGCGCTCCTGGCGACGGCTGTTGCGGCTGCGGGCGCGCTCGTCCCGATCGCTCAGGCGGCTTCTGGACCGGGAAGGACAACGGGCACGGCGGCAACGGCGGCAACGGCGGCCGCGCCGGTGCTCGAGCTGAGCAAGAGCGGCCTGCGGCTGCTCGACGCCGCGGGCCAGCCGGTGGACGAATTCGGCATTCGCGCCAAGCGCTGGGATCGCCGCCGGCTCGCCGACGGCACGACCGTCGCGCTGCTGCAGGACGCCGACACCGGCGTCCTTCGCCTGATCGAGGTGCGGGACCAGCGCCTGCGCGAGCGCGGCCAGTGGGCGGCGCCGGCCATCGACGTCGAGGCGATCTGCCTCTACCTCGAGCCGCGCCAGCAGACGCTCCAGGCCTTCCTGCTCGGCAGCGATGGTTTATCGGAGCAATGGCTGCTGACGCCGCCGCCCGCCGACCCGGCCAAGCGCCGCGCAAGCAGCGCAAGCAGCGCAAGCAGCACGAGCAGCACGA
>NZ_VOSR01000541.1:0-6134 GCF_007997345.1 Mitsuaria sp. TWR114 | reverse complement strand
CAGCAGGCCGCCGACCACCGCGCCGCCCACCATGCCGATGCCGGTGCCCTGGCCTTCACGGGCCTCGGTGCGCACCGACAGGACCGTCGCGCAGGACGCGCACAGGCGGGATTCGGCCTGGCCGGCGCTGCCGTTGTTGTCCGCGTAGCCGGTCGAGCCGCCATCGCGCGACTGCGAGCCGCGGCGGGGTTCATTGGATGCGTGCTGCTGCACGGCCTGGTCGCCCGAGCGGCGCGCGGCGCGCGCCTCGTCGGCGGCATTGGCGCCGTTGCGATCGACGATGTTGCCTTGCTGCTCGGCCGCCGCGACCGGCGTGTCCGGCATCGACGGCGCCGACTGGTGCCGCCCCGCGAAGAACGCTGCCACGACCAGCACGGTGGCCCCAACTGCACCCGCCGCGATCTTTTGATTGGTATTCAACGCCATGATTCACCTCTTATGGTTTTCCCCTACCTCGGGGGACGAGCGAAGAATGCCACGCTGTTACAAGTCGCGGGGCCCGGTTCTTGTTCCGTTTGTAAATTGGTGAAACGCGGCCTGTAGGACAAGGCCGCGTCCTGCGGTTTTCGTTGCTCCGGCGCGTCAGCCCAGCAGCGGCGCGAGCGCCCGCTGCGCGTCCTGCGGATCCAGCGCCATGCGGGCCGCCCAGTCCGCCACCTGGTCGTCGCCGATGCGGCCCACATTGAAGTAGGTCGCCTCCGGATGCGCGAGGTAGAAACCGCTGACGCTGGCCGCCGGCGTCATCGCCATGCCTTCGGTCAGCGCCATGCCGATGTCCTCGGCCTGCAGCACGCGGAACATGTCCCGCTTGACCAGGTGGTCCGGGCAGGCCGGATAGCCCGGCGCGGGACGGATGCCCCGGTAGGCCTCGGCGATCAGTTGCTCGTTGCTGAGCGCCTCGTCGGCCGCGTACCCCCAGAAGTCCATCCGCACGCGCTGGTGCAGCCGCTCGGCGAAGGCCTCGGCCAGCCGGTCGGCCAGCGCCTTGAGCATGATCGCGGAGTAGTCGTCCAGGTCGTCGATGAACTGCTGCTCCTTCTTGTCCACGCCCAGGCCGGCGGTGACCGCGAACAGCCCGATGTAGTCCGGCACCGTGCCCTTGGCCGCGATGAAGTCCGCCAGCGCCCGGTTGGGCCGGCGCACGCCGTCCACCACCGGCCGCTCGGACTGCATGCGCAGCCCGCGCCAGGTCATCAGCACCTCCGAGCGCGACTCGTCGCTGTAGATCTCGATGTCGTCGTCGTTGACCTGCGCGGCCGGGTACAGGCCCAGCACGCCATTGGCGGTCAGCCAGCGGCCTTCGATGAGCCGCTGCAGCATGCGCTTGCCGTCGCTGAAGACGCGCTGGGCCTCGGCGCCGACGACCTCGTCCTTGAGGATGGCCGGGAACGGCCCCGCCAGGTCCCAGGTCTGGAAGAACGGGCCCCAGTCGATGCACTGCGCCAGTTCGGCCAGGTCGTAGTTGCGGAACTGGCGCCGGCCGATGAAGCGCGGCGCCGGCGGGGTGTAGGTCGTGAAGTCAGCGCGCTGCTTGTTCGCACGCGCCTGCGCCAGCGTCACCAGCGGCGTCTGCTTCTTATTGGCGTGCAGCTCGCGGACCTTCTCGTAATCGGACTTCAGCTCGTCGATGAAGCGCGTGGCGCGTTCATCGGACAGCAGGTCCGAGCACACGCCCACCGAGCGCGACGCGTCGGGCACGTAGACCACCGGCCCTTCGTAATGCGGCGAGATCTTGACCGCCGTGTGCACGCGGCTGGTCGTTGCGCCGCCGATCAGCAGCGGGATCTTCTTCACGCGGAAGTAGTCGTCGCGCTGCATCTCCGCGGCGACGTGCTGCATCTCCTCCAGGCTGGGCGTGATCAGGCCCGAGAGCCCGATGATGTCGGCGCCTTCGACCTTGGCCTTGGCGAGGATGTCCTGGCACGGGACCATCACGCCCATGTTCACGACCTCGAAGTTGTTGCACTGCAGGACCACCGTGACGATGTTCTTGCCGATGTCGTGCACGTCGCCCTTCACCGTGGCGATGACGATCTTGCCCTTGGAGCGGACGTCGGCGCCGGCGGCGGCGAGCTGGCGCTTCTCCTCCTCGATGTAGGGCACCAGGTGGGCCACCGCGGACTTCATCACCCGCGCGCTCTTGACCACCTGCGGCAGGAACATCTTGCCCGCGCCGAACAGGTCGCCGACCACATTCATGCCGGCCATCAGCGGGCCTTCGATCACGTGCAGCGGCCGGCCGCCCTTGGCGCGGATGCCCTGCCAGGCCTCCTCGGTGTCCTCGACGATGAAATCGGTGATGCCGTGGATCAGCGCATGCGACAGCCGCGCGTCGACGTCGCCCGCGCGCCAGGCCAGCTTGGCGCTGTCGTCCTTGGCCGCGCCCTTGACCGACTCGGCCACCTCGAGCAGCCGCTCGGTTGCGTCCTCGCGGCGGTTCAGCACCACGTCCTCGACGCGCTCGCGCAGGTCGGCGGGGATCTCGTCATAGACGCCGACCATGCCGGCGTTGACGATGCCCATGTCCATCCCCGCCTGGATCGCGTGGTACAGGAAGACCGTGTGGATGGCCTCCCGCACCGGCTCGTTGCCGCGGAAGCTGAAGGACACGTTGGACACGCCGCCGCTGACCTTCGCTCCGGGCAGGTTCGCTTTGATCCAGCGCGTGGCCTCGATGAAGTCGACCGCGTAGTTGTTGTGCTCCTCGATGCCGGTGGCGATCGCGAAGATGTTGGGGTCGAAGATGATGTCCTCGGGCGGGAAGCCGATCTCGTCGACCAGCAGCCGGTAGGCGCGCTCGCAGATCTGGATCTTGCGTTCGTAGGTATCGGCCTGGCCGGTCTCGTCGAAGGCCATCACCACGGTGGCCGCGCCATAGCGGCGGATCAGCTTGGCCTGGCGGCGGAACTCGGTCTCGCCCTCCTTCAGCGAGATCGAGTTGACGATGCCCTTGCCCTGGATGCACTTGAGCCCGGCCTCGATCACCTCCCACTTGGACGAGTCGATCATGATCGGCACGCGCGCGATCTCGGGCTCGGAGGCGATCAGGTTGAGGAAGCGCACCATCGCGGCCTTGCTGTCCAGCATGGCCTCGTCCATGTTGATGTCGATGACCTGGGCGCCGTTCTCGACCTGCTGGCGGGCGACGCTCAGCGCCTGCTCGAAATCGCCATTCAGGATCATCCGCGCGAAGGCCTTGGAGCCGGTGACGTTGGTGCGTTCGCCCACGTTGACGAACAGCGTGCCGGCGCCGATGGCCACCGGCTCCAGGCCGGAGAGCTTCATCGGGGGGACGGCGGCGCGGCCCGGAGCGGTGCTGGCGTCGGAAGCGTCGGAAGCGGGAGGGAGGGCGGACATGGCGGCGGCGCTCTTCGAGGCTGGAGGAAGCTGGATCGAGACGGGGCCGCGCAACTCACCGCAACCCCGCGCGGGGCGGGACGGTGAGCGTCGTTGTTCAGCGGGGTCCCGGGGTCCGACCGCGCCGTTCCGAGCCTGGCGGGCGCCCGGATGACGGGACCTGTCGCAACGCTCCTCGGAAACCACCGCCGCCCCGATGCCGCGAATGCGGCATTGCTGGCAGCGGAAACGGCGTGCATTCTACCGGTCCGGCCCTGCTTTGTTCGTGCCGGAATGCCTGCCGAAGCCTCGCGCGGACCTATGCTCGCCCGCAGCGTGCCGCGGTGGAGGGAACCGGCGCAGGCACGGCGACATCCGACAACGACAACAACGAGGAGGCGACGTCCGGTCGCCGGGAAGGCCACGTGGATCTGGTCCAACTTCCTTCAAACAGCCTGCGCGTGGGACAGGTGCTGACCTTCTCGCTGCGCGACGCGGCGGGGCACCTGCTGTTCGCCGCCGGGCATCCGCTGCCCGACACGCCGCAGGTGCGCGAGCTGCTGGCGCGCGGGCCCTGGGTCCAGGCGCACGAGACGCGCGAATACCAGCGCGCCCTGGCCCACAAGCTCGACACGATGATGCTGCAGGGGGCCTCGCTGTCCGCGCTGGCCAATGCCAAGGCCGAGTACAAGCCCACGCGGCCCATGCCCCTGCCGGCGGCGACGGGGCCGGCGCACACCGCCATCTGGGCCGATTTGCAGTGGCATGCGCAGCAGGTGCTGCGCGATCCGCATCGGCCGGACTTCCTCCTGCGCCTGGCGCAGCTGCTGGACACGGTGCTGTCGCGCCTGACGCAGCAGCCCGATGCCTCGCTGGCGATGCTGGTGCACGACGCCGGCCAGGAGCCGCTGCAGTACAGCGCGCGGCATGCGCTGCTGTCGCTGGTGCTGGCGGAGATGACGACCCGCCAGCTCGGCTGGAGCGAGGGCCGCCGGCGCACGCTGGGCCTGGCGGCGCTGACGATGAACCTGGACAGCGCCGCCCAGCAGGACCAGCATGCGCTGCGGCCGGAGGCGCTGGCCCAGGCGCAGCGCGAGGCCCTGGCCGGCCATGGCGACCGCGCGGCGGCCACGCTGCAAGGGATCGGGGTCGACGACGAGGCCTGGCTCGCCGCGGTCCGCCTGCATCACGACGCCGGGCCGGGCCCGCTGGCCGGCCGTGCGGACGGCGAGTTGATGGCGCGCCTGCTGCGCCGCATCGACGTCTATGGCGCGCGATTGAGCCCGCGACGCAACCGCCGGGCGCTGTCGGCGGCGCAGGCCGCGCGGGCGGTCTACCTGGACGAGCTGCAGCAGCCCGACGAGGCGGGCGCCGCGCTGATCAAGGCGATCGGCCTCTATCCGCCGGGCTCGCTGGTCCGGCTGGCCAATGGCGAGGAGGGCATGGTGCTCAAGCGCGGGCACAGCGCGAGCGAACCGCTGGTGGCGGCGCTGATCGGCCGCAGCGGCTCGCCGCTGACCGTGCCGGTGCTGCGCGACACGCGCTTGCCGGCGCAGGCGATCTCGGCCAGTCTGGCGCCGCATGAAGTCCGGCTGCGCGTCCACATGGACGCGATGCTCAAGCTCTATTGAGGTGGACTGCCCTGGCCGCTGCCCCGCCGGCCCTCACCCCCGCCCTCTCCCGCGAAGTGGGAGAGGGAGAGGGAGGGATCAGACGCCTTCAGTGATCAGTCCGCTGAACAGCTTGCTGCCCCACGGGCGCGGCCGGTAGGCGGCGACCTTCTGCGCGATCGCGCGGATGTGGTCGGGCGTCGTGCCGCAGCAGCCGCCGGCGATGTTCAGGAAGCCGGCCGCGGCGAACTCGCCCACCAGCCGGCCGGTGACGTCCGGCGTCTCGTCGAAGCCGGTGTCGCTCATCGGGTTGGGCAGGCCGGCATTCGGGTAGCAGGAGATCGGCGTGTCGCCGGCCGCCTTGGACAGTTCCTCGATGTAGGGCCGCATCAGCGCCGCGCCGAGCGCACAGTTCAGGCCGATCGCCAGCGGCAGCGCGTGGCGCACCGAGTGCCAGAACGCCGTCACCGTCTGACCCGACAGGATGCGGCCCGACGCGTCGGTCACCGTGCCGGAGATGATCACCGGCAGGCGCTCACCGGTGTCCTCCATCAGCTGGTCCACCGCGAAGATCGCGGCCTTGGCGTTGAGCGTGTCGAAGATGGTCTCGATCAGGAACAGGTCGACGCCGCCCTCGAGCAAGCCCTTGGCCTGCTCGTAGTAGGCGGCGCGCAGCGTGTCGAAGTCGACGTTGCGAGCGCCCGGGTCGTTCACGTCGGGACTGATGGACGCCGTGCGCGGCGTCGGGCCGAGCGCGCCGGCCGCGAAGCGCGGCTTATCCGGCGTGCTGAACGCGTCGCAGGCCTCGCGCGCCAGGCGCGCCGCAGCGACGTTCATCTCGTAGGCGAAGGCCTCCAGCCCGTAGTCCTCCTGCGCGACGGTGGTCGTGCCGAAGGTGTTGGTCTCGATGATGTCGGCGCCGGCGTCCAGGTACTGGCGGTGGATCTCGCTGATGACCTCGGGCTTGGTCAGCACCAGCAGGTCGTTGTTGCCCTTGAGGTCCTTGGGATGGTCCGCGAAGCGCGCGCCGCGGAAGTCCGCCTCGGTCAGCTTGTAGCGCTGGATCATCGTGCCCATCGCGCCATCCAGGACGGCGATGCGTTGCGCCAGGAGGGCGGGCAAGGCGGCGCCGCGGGTGTAGGCGGCGGCGGGACGGGCGGCGGTCGGGGCGTCATGGGGCGCGATTGT
>NZ_VOSR01000540.1:0-10428 GCF_007997345.1 Mitsuaria sp. TWR114 | reverse complement strand
CAGCGTCTTGCCGCTGCCGGTGCTCGAATGCAGCAGCCCGCTGCGGCCTCGCGCGATCTCGGCCCAGACCTGGCGCTGGAACGGGAACGACCGCCAGCCTTGCTCGGCGAGCCAGGCGTCGATCGACAGGCCCTCGCTGACGACACCGGCGTCGCTCGCGGTGTCCGCGTTGATCACGGTGGCCACGTCGCTCACGACCTTCGCGTTCCGTCCGGCCTTCGTGTTGCTCACGGCTTCCGCGTCGCCGCCTGCTTTCATCGCGCTCACGGTGCGGCCTCGTCCGCGTCTTCGAGCAAGCCCTGCTCCGGCGCTGCGCCCGTTGCCGGCGGCGTCCGCGGCGCCGCGCGGACGAGGGCCGCGTCGCCGCCGCCGGCGGGCAGCAGCGCCTGCAGCGTCTGCAAGGTGTCCGCCTCCTCGACCGGCTTGTCCTCGCGCCGGCGCAGCATGCGCGGGAAGCGCACCGCGATGCCGCTCTTGTGCCGGCCGCTGCGGGCGATGCCCTCGAAGCCGAGTTCGAACACCATCGTCGGCGTGACGCTGCGCACCGGGCCGAAGCTCTCGATCGTGGTGCGACGGATCGCCGCGTCGACCGCCTGGATCTCCGCGTCGGTGAGGCCCGAATACGCCTTCGCGAACGGCACCAGCTGGCGCGCCGGATCCTCCTGCGGGCCGTTCCAGACGGCGAAGGTGTAGTCGGTGTAGAGGCTCGCGCGCCGGCCATGGCCGCGCTGCGCATAGATCAGCACCGCATCCACCGACAGCGGATCGATCTTCCACTTCCACCAGACGCCGACGTCCTTGGTGCGGCCGACGCCGTAGCGCGCGTCGCGCCGCTTGAGCATCATCCCTTCGACGCCCAACGCCCTCGCCTGCTCGCGCTCGCGCGCCAGCGCCGCCCAGTCCGCGCCGCTCACGAGCGGGCTGAGCTCGAGCCCCGGCAGCGGATGCCCGGCCACCAGGCGCTCCAGCCGCGCGCGGCGCTCATGCTGCGACAGCTCGCGCAGGTCCTGGCCGTCCTGCTCGAGCAGGTCGTACACGCACAGCGCCACCGGCAGCTCGCGCAGCAGCTTCGCGCCCAGCGTCTTGCGGCCGATGCGCCGCTGCAGCTCCGCGAAGGGCATGGCGCGACCGTCGCGCCAGACGAGGATCTCGCCGTCGAGCACCAGGCCCTCCGGCAGCGCCGCGCCCATCGCGGCGAGCTCGGGGAAGCGCTCGGTGACCAGCTCCTCGCCGCGCGACCAGATCGCGACCTCGCCGCCGCGCCGCACCAGCTGCGCGCGGATGCCGTCCCACTTCCACTCGACCAGCCAGTCCGCGGCCGGCCCGATCGCCGCGTCGAACTGCTCGACCGGCAGGGCCAGCGGATGCGCGAGGAAGAACGGATACGGCTGCAGGCCGCGCGCGCCGCCCTCGTCGGCCGTGGCCTGCGCCGGCGCGACCAGCGCGGCATGGTCCGCCGCGGTCGGCCGCGCGCCGACATGCGTGTAGCCCATCAGCCGCTGCGCGACCAACTTGGCATCCACGCCGCCGACCGCCGCCAGCGCCTGCGTCACCTGCAGCTTCGACACGCCGACGCGGAAGGCGCCCGTGATCAGCTTGAAGTAGACGAAGCGCTGCTCGACCGCCAGCGAGGCCCACTGGCTCTGCAGCGCCAACGCGAGCGCCTCGGGCGGCTGGCCGCGCAGCGGCAGCAGATGCTCGGTCATCCAGACGGACAGCGGGCGCTCGACCACGTCCGTCGGGTCGGGCAGCAGCAGCGCGATGGTCTCGGCCGCGACCGGCTCGCCCGAGAGGCCCAGGCGCGTCGCGACCGGGCCGCTGGCGGCGACGCCGCCGCTGAGCCACGGATCCTGCGGATGCAGCCACAGCGTGTAGCCGAAGCTGGCGGCGTACTGCATGGCCCGCTGGACGGTGAGCGTGTTGCGGATCGGGCGGTAGGCCTGCGAGAAGCCGACGCAGCCGGACTCGGTGAGCTCGGCCATTTCGGTCAGCGCCTCGCCGTCCAGGCCGCGGGTGAGCGCGCCCAGCGGGAAGAGGCGGCAGCGGCTGAGCTTGCGGGCGCGGAACTTGAGCATGTCCACCAGGCCCGGCTCGTCCAGCGCCGGATCGGTGTCGGGCGGGCAGACGAGGCTGGTGACGCCGCCGGCGGCCGCGGCGGCGAGCTCGCTTTCGAGCATGCCTTCATGCTCGTGGCCGGGCTCGCGCAGCCGCGCGGCCAGGTCCACCAGGCCCGGTGCGACGACCAGGCCGTCGGCATCGATGACGCGGTCCGCGCTGAAGTCGCCGACCTGGCCCAGGCCGACGATGCGGCCCGACGCGATCGCGAGGTCGCCGCGCTGGTCCAGGCCCGAGGCGGGATCGAGCAGGCGGCCGTTCTGGATGAGGATCTTCATGCTTCGTTTCCGGCGAGGATGGACATGACCGCCATGCGGACCGCGATGCCGAAGGTCACCTGCGGCAGGATCACGCTGTGCTGGCCGTCGGCGACAGTGGACGAAATCTCGACGCCGCGGTTGATCGGGCCCGGATGCATGACGATCGCATCCGGCTTGGCCAGCGCCAGCTTCTCCGGCGTGAGGCCGAAACTCTTGAAGTACTCGCCGGCGCTGGGCAGCATCGCGCCGCTCATGCGCTCGTTCTGCAGGCGCAGCATGATGATGACGTCGGCATCCTTCACGCCCTCGGCCATATCGTGGCAAACGCGCACGCCCATGTCCTTGAGGTCGCCCGGCACCAGGGTCTTGGGGCCGACGGCGCGGATCTCCGGCACGCCCAGCGTGGTGAGCGCATGGATGTCGCTGCGCGCGACCCGCGAATGCACGATGTCGCCGACGATCGCCACCGTGAGGTTGGTGAAGTCCTTCTTGTAGTGACGGATCGTGTACATGTCCAGCAGGCCCTGCGTCGGATGCGCGTGGCGGCCGTCGCCGGCATTGACGACGTGGACATGCGGCGCGCAGTGCTGCGCGATCAGGTAGGGGGCGCCGGACTCGCTGTGGCGCACGACGAACATGTCGGCATGCATCGCCGAGAGGTTGGCCACCGTGTCCAGCAGGGTCTCGCCCTTGGCCGTGCTCGAGCGCGCGATGTCCAGGTTGATGACGTCGGCGGACAGGCGCTTGGCGGCGATCTCGAAGGTGGTGCGGGTGCGGGTGCTGTTCTCGAAGAACAGGTTGAACACCGACTTGCCGCGCAGCAGCGGCACCTTTTTGACCTCGCGGTCGTTGACCGACAGGAAGGTGCCGGCCGTGTCCAGGATCTGGTGCAGCACGGCCTTGGGCAGACCCTCGGTGGACAGCAGGTGGATCAGCTCGCCATGCTTGTTCAGCTGCGGATTGCGTTTGCTCAGCATGGGATCAGTCCTCCTTCACGTCGAAGCTGAAGCGGCCGTGGTCGCCCGGATCCTGGCCCTTGACCAGGCTCAGCCGCTGGTGCGGCGCCAGGGCGACGCGCGCGGCGGAGAACGCCGGCTCGATCGGCAGCTCGCGGCCGCCGCGGTCGACCAGCACCGCCAGCGTCACGCTCGCGGGGCGGCCGAAGTCGAACAGCTCATTGATGACGGCGCGGGTGGTGCGGCCGGTGTAGAGCACGTCGTCGATGAGCAGGATGTGGCGACCCTCGACCTCGAAGGGCAGCCGGGTGTGGTCGGCGCTGGCGTTCATGCCCTTGCTGCCGAAGTCGTCGCGGTGCAGCGCGCTGGAGATGACGCCGTGCTGGCCCGGCAGCTTCAGGTCCTGCTGGAGGCGTTCGGCCAGCCAGGCGCCGCCCGACCAGATGCCGACCAGCGCGCAGTCGGGTTGCAGCAGGCGCTGGACGCCGCGCGCGAGGTCGGCGTAGAGCGCTTCCGCATCGAGGTGCAATGTGCTCATGGGTGTTCCCGGAAGAATTGTTCGAGGATCAATGCCGCGCTCGCGGCATCGAGGTCGCGCGCGCCCTGGGACTGGGCTTCCGCGCTGGTGTAGCGTTCGTCGACTTCGACCACCGGCAGCCGGTAGCGGCCACGCAGTTGGCCCGCGAACTTGAGCGCGCGGGCGGTCATTTCATGCGGGGCGCCGTCCGGATGACGCGGCACGCCGATGACCAGCGCATCGGGCTGCCACTCCTGGATCAGCGCCGCGATCGCGGCCCAGCGCGCATCGCCCTGCTCGGTGATCGTCCGCAAGCCCCGCGCGCTGCCCAGCATCCGGTTGCCGGTCGCCACGCCCAGGCGCTTGGTACCGAAATCAAAACCGAGGGGGGAAACGAAAGACGACGGGGAAGCGAGGGTCATGGCGCTTCCGGGATTCATGCGTGCCCGGCCTCCTGGCTGAGCATGCGCGGATCGATGCCCAGCAGCGCCAGCGCCTTGTCGTAGCGCTCCTCGATGGGCGTGTCGAAGATGATCTCGGGCGTGGCGTCGACGGTGATCCAGCCGTTGCGGCCGAGCTCCTCCTCGAGCTGCCCCGCCGCCCAGCCGCTGTAGCCCAGCGTGACCAGCACCCGCTTGGGGCCGGCGCCGCTGGACAGCGCCTCCAGCACGTCGCGGCTGGTGGTCATCTCGAGCCCGCCGGGCACGGCCAGCGTCGCGTTGTAGTGGTTGCCCTGCTCGTCCAGCGGCTCGTGCAGCACGAAGCCGCGCTCCGTCTGGACCGGGCCGCCGAAGAAGACCGGCCGCGCGGCCATGTCCTCGTCGTTCAACTCGAGCTCGACCTTCTCGAACAGGTTGCCCAGGGTCAGCGAGATCGGCTTGTTGATGACCAGTCCCAGCGCGCCCTTCTCGTTGTGCTCGCACAGGTAGACGACGGAGCCGGCAAAGGTTTCGTCCACCATGCCCGGCATGGCGATCAGGAACTGGTTGGTCAGGTCGATGCGTTCCTTGGACATAGGGGCGGATTCTATTTCACCGACACTCCGTCCCCATGACGCGAACGTCCTCTTCCCCCGCTTCCCGGCCCCCCGCGCCGACGGACGGCGCGGACAGCGCCCTGGTGTGGTTCCGCCGCGACCTGCGGGCCGACGACCATGCGGCGCTGTACCACGCGCTGCGGCGGCACCGCCGGGTCTACTGCGCCTTCGTGCTGGACATCGACATCCTGGACCCGCTGCCGCGGGCCGACCGGCGCGTGCAATTCATCCTCGACGCGCTGGGCGTGCTGGATGCGGACCTCGCCGCGCTGGCCCCCGGCGCCGGCCTGATCGTGCGCCACGGCGCGCCGCGCGAGCAGATCCCGGCGCTGGCCGCCGAGCTGGGCGTGCAGGCGCTGTACTTCAACCACGACGACGAGCCCGACGCGCTGCGCCGCGACGCCGCCGTCGGCGAGACCCTGCTGACGCGCGGCGTGCAGGTCGAGAGCTTCAAGGACCATGTGATCTTCGAGCGCTCCGAGCTGCTGACCGGCGCCGGCAAGCCTTACGGCGTCTTCACGCCCTACAAGAACGCCTGGCTGCGCGAGATCACACCCTTCTTCCTCAGCAGCTATCCGGTCGAGCGCCACGCCTCGCACCTGGCGACCGGCCCCGAGGTGGCGGCGCGCCGGGGCGTGCCCGCGCTGGCCGACATCGGCTTCGAGCCCGCCGGGCTGAGCGCGGCGCTCTCGGGCGGCAGCGCGGGCGCGCGGCGGCTGTTCGACGAGTTCCTCGAGCGCATCGACCGCTACGGCGAGACCCGCGACTTTCCCGCCGTCAAGGGCCCGAGCTACCTGAGCACCCACCTGCGCTTCGGCACGATCTCGATCCGCGTGCTCGCGCGCGAGGCCTGGCGGCGTGGCTACGCGGGCAGCGGCGCCAGCGCGGGGGCGCAGACCTGGCTGTCGGAACTGATCTGGCGCGACTTCTATCACCAGGTCCTGCACCACCATCCGCGCGTGGCGGAGCGCGCCTTCCGGCCCGAGTACGACCGCATCGCCTGGGCCGAGGGTCCGGAGGCCGATGCCGACTTCGAGGCCTGGTGCCAGGGCCGTACCGGCTACCCGCTGGTCGACGCGGCGATGCACCAGATCAACCAGACCGGCTACATGCACAACCGGCTGCGCATGGTCACGGCCAGCTTCCTGATCAAGGACCTGGGCATCGACTGGCGCCGCGGCGAGGCCTACTTCGCCGAGAAACTGATCGACTTCGATCTCGCCGCCAACAACGGCGGCTGGCAATGGGCCGCCTCCAGCGGCTGCGACGCCCAGCCCTACTTCCGCATCTTCAATCCGGTCAGCCAGAGCGAGAAGTTCGACCCCGACGGGAAATTCATCCAGCGCTACCTGCCGCAACTCTCGCGGCTGCCGCCGGCGCTGATCCACGCGCCCTGGCTCGCCAAGCCGGCGGAACTGGCCGCCTGCGGCGTCGTGCTGGGCCGCGACTATCCAGAGCCGATCGTGCGCCACGAGACCGCGCGCATGGCGACGATGGCGCGCTACGCCGTGGTCAAGGACCGCGGCTTCGCGCCGGACTAGCTCCCGGGCGCACCGTCAATGCACCACCGCGCTGCCCTTCTGGGGCAGGCGCAGGCCGTGCGCCCGGGCTTCCGCCAGGATCAGCAGGCCGCGCGCGGTGATCGCGTCGCGGGGATGCAGCGCCACGCCGACATGGCTGTCGAGCCGCACCGGATGGCCGCCCAGGTCGAAGGGCTGCGCCAGCGCGTCGCGGATGCGCTCGCCCATCGCTTCGGCCTCCTGCACCGACCCGGCGCGCGAGACCACCAGCGCGAACTGCTCGTTGGCGTGCCGCGCCAGCAGGTCGACCGGACCGGCGCAGGACGACAGCCGCCGGCCGACTTCCACCAGCACCGGCGCTGCCGCCTGCACGCCCTGGCTGCGCAGCAGCGCCTCCAGGCCCTTGAGCACCACCACCGTGACGGCCACCCGGCCGACTCGGCATTGACCATGCGCAGCACCTGGTCCAGGCGCTCCAGCAGCGCCACCTGGCCGAGCAGCCCGGTGGCGGTGTCGCGCAGCAGCGGCGAGGGCCGCGTCTGCCGGCCGGCCGCGCGCTCGCTCTGCAGCAGCTCGTCCAGGTCGCCGAACAGCGACTCCAGGCCGCTGCCCTTGTCGTAGAAGCCGTCCGCCCCTGCCTGCATGCACATGTCGCGGTAGGCGTCCATCGCGTGATGGGTGAGCATCAGGATCCGTCCCTGGAAGCCCTTGTGGCGCAGCGCCCGCAGCACGTCGACGCCGGTGCCCACCAGCAGGGTCATGTCCAGCAGCACGGTGTCGGGCTGCAGCCAGTCGATCAGCGCGATCGCCTGCGGCGCGGAGTCCGCCTCGCCGACGACGCGCACGCCGGCCATGTCCTCGAGCCGCCGTGCCAGGAGCCGGCGGATGGCCGACGAGTCCTCGACGAGAAAAATGTCCATGAAGGGATGCTCCGGATCGCGGCGGCGACTGGTTGTCACCGCCTGTCCGGCATCTTGCGCGAGGCCCGGCGCCGGCATCAGCAGCGCCCCGCGCATGCTGGTGTCGGGGCCTGTCCGCAGGATTTGTCGGGCGATCCCCTACAGCGCCCGGCCGCTCACTGGATGTCCGTCAACCCGTGCTGGACGCAGTACTTGGTGAGCTCGGTGTTGTTGCGCCAGCCGGTCTTCTCGAGGATGCGCGCGCGGTAGGTGCCGACCGTCTTGGCCGAGAGGTGCATGGTCTCGGCGATCTCCGCCGGCGTCTTGCCCGCGGCGATCAGCAGCATCACCCGGTGCTCCTGCGCCGACAGCTGCTCATGCGGCAACTGGCCCGGCGTCGCGCCGCTGAGCAGCCCCAGCAGGTGGTCCGCCATCGCGGCCGTGACGTAGCGCCCGCCCTGCAGCAGGCGCTGCAGCGCGACGACCAGCTCGTCGGTCGCCTTGTCCTTGGGCAGATAGCCGGACACGCCCATCTGCAGCAGTCGCGCCGCGTAGGCGGACTCCGCGTTGAGGCTCAGCACCAGCACCGGCACGCCCTTGAGCGCCCGCAGCATGCGGCTGGCGCCCTCGGTCCCGCTGGCGTCGGGCAGCGACAGGTCCAGCACCAGCGCATCCGGCTTGTTGGCCTGGCCCAGCTGCAGGGCCTCGGCGATGGTCGATGCCTCGTCCAGCACCGCCGATGGCCAGTGGCCCTGGATCAACTGCTTGACCCCGAGCCGCATGATCGGATGGTCGTCAACGATCAGAAACCTCATCCCAACCCTCCTCGTTCTCCCGGGTCGCCCCGGTGCTGTCCCCCTCGTCCGCGACGCCGGCCAGCGGCACGCGGACGTCGATCCGCGTGCCACGCCGCGGCGCCGGCCCGAAGACCAGTTCACCGCCTGCCAGCACGGCGCGCTCCCGCATGTTCCTCAGGCCCGAAGCATCCGCCCGCACCTGGCCCGGGCCGATGCCGTCGTCCTCGATGCGCAGGCGGTATTCCCCGTCCTCGATGCGGGACTCGATCGTCAGCTGGTGCGCCTGCGCATGCCGCAGCACGTTGGTCGCGGCCTCCTGCAGCAGGCGGAAGAGCTGGTTGTGCTGCTCGCTGCTGAGCGCCTCGTCCGGCGCCAGGTCCAGGTCGACGACCAGCTCGCTCTGCCGCTGCAGGCCCTGCGCATAGTGCTGGACCGCCGCGCCGAAGCCGAAGTCGTCCAGCAGCGGCGGCCGCAGCGTGTTGGCGATGCGGCGCGCGGCGCCGATGACCTCGTCGGCGATGGCCAGCATCTCGTCGTGCATCGGCTCCTTGGCCGGCGCGATCTTGCGCGCCATCGACAGCGCCAGCATCTTCGCCGCCGTGCCGAGCTGGCCGAGCTGGTCGTGGACCTCGCGCGCGAGCCGGCGCCGCTCCGCCTCCACGCTGCGGTCCAGTTCGGCAGCGAAGCTCTGGATGCGGGTCAGCGCCTCGCTCAGTTCACGGGTGCGCTCGGCGACGGCCCCCTCCAGCCGCGCATGGCTGTCGCGCAGCGCGCGTTCGGCCCGGTCGCGCCGTTCGCGCTCGACCCACAGCGCCGCCATCGCCGCGGCCATCAGCAGGCCCCCGACCACCGGCAGCACCTGCGCCAGCAGCGTGGTTTCCTTGGTCTGCAGCGCCACCGCCGATTCGATGCCATCGATCCGGCGTTGCTGCACCGACTTCAGCCGCCCCAGCTCGCCGCGGATCTCGTCCATCAGCTGCTTGCCGGCGACATAGGCCTGGCGGTCGTTCAGCGCCTCGGCGCCCAGCTTCCAGCGCTTCGCGACCTGGTCCTCGACCTGGCGGCGACGCTCGGCGATGAAGCGGTCCAGCCGCGCGAAGGCCTGGTCCTGGCGGTCGCCGCTGACCGCCAGCGCATCCTTGAGCTGGGCGTAGCTCGCGTCCAGGTCGCGCTGGGCGCGCTCGTAGGGCTGCAGGAAGGCCGCGTCGCCGGTGATCAGGAAACCGCGCGTGCCGGTCTCCAGGTCGATCAGCAGGCCGTTCAGGTCGGACAGCTGCTGCTGCGTGCGCAAGGCATGGGCGCGCCCCGCCTCCTGACGCGTCAGCTCGCCCAGGCTGCGGTAACCGCCATAGGCGGTGGCCACGAAGGCGACGCAGCCGGCCAGCAACAGGCCCGCAGCCACCGGAAAGGTCAGCAAGCGCATGGATGGTCCGGGCCTCCGGGCCCGTGTTCGTACAACCCTGCGGACGCCGCGTTCCAGCGATGACAAGCTCGCCGGCGTCCACCCCACTGCAGTCGGGCCCCGGGTGTCAGGCGCATCGGACGTCTTTCGCTCCGCTTGCGCCGGTCGGGCCGCTTTCGCTTCTGTCTCGCATGGATTTCGCCCTTCGGTGGGAGGGCTTGTTCGCGCGGACGCTCCCTGGCGAACGCTCACGTGGGCCTAACGCTAGAGGTGCGGCGCAGGAAAAGCAAGTCCCTGCTCACGCGCCGCGTGCCGGGAAAGCCACGTCCGCGGGCAGCAGGCGGGCCGAAGGCGAGCACTTTCACGCGACCGGCGGGTGCCGCGCGCCGGGGTCAGGACTTGTCCCACCGCCCCTCGCGGGGGCACCCCACCCCGCCTGTCAGGGGGCCTGCCAACGCGACAGCAGCGCGCCATGGCGCTGCTGCCAGTCGCGCAGCGGCGCCGCCTCGCCGTCGAGCACCAGCCGCAGGTAGGCCAGGCTGAGCTCGCGCGTCGCGGCCTTGACCTTCGGGTTGAGCTCGAAGCCGCCGGTGTTCATCCGGTCGGTGAAGATGCTGTGCGAACCGCCGCTGAACATCGCCAGCGCCTTGCGCGGTCCGCCGATCGCGTCGAACAGCGCGACCCGGTCCGACGGTCCGCTGTAGTAGCCGGGAATGGTGATCTCGTCGGCGGTGGCGCTGATGTGCAGGGTGGGGATGGCGATGCCGGACAGGATGGGCGCCGGATCGCCCTCCCCGTAGAACGGCGGCGCGGAGATCAGGATCGCGGCCTTGAAGCGCGGATCGGCCAGCGAGGACAACGACGACGGCGCCGCGCCACCGGTCAGGCCGGCGGGCGCCGGCACCTTCGCGCCGGCGATCAGCAGG
>NZ_VOSR01000054.1:0-17454 GCF_007997345.1 Mitsuaria sp. TWR114 | reverse complement strand
CAGCGCCTGCGACAGCACCAGTTGCTGGCGGATTTCCGGATCCAGGTCGGGCTGCGCGAGCCAGTCGTCGACCGGCTTGGCCGCGCGCACCAGCGACAGGTGACCCGACAGCGACTGCCCGTAATAGGACGGGCATCGGCAGCCAGCGCCTGCGGGTGGGCGGGCAGCTGTCCTTCGGCCTGGGCGGCGGCGGCGACATGGACACCGGCAACGGCTGGCTGGTGCGGGTCGGGCCGACGCTGCGCTGGATCACGCCCTGGGGGCCGACGCTGCGGCTGGATGCGGGCTACATGAAGGCGCCGTGGGGCCATTACGACTCCTTCCAGGTGCGCGCGTCGCTGGCGCTGCCGCTGGAGAAGGTCTCGCGCATCCTGAACACGCCGCCGCTCGAGTCGGGCACGGTGCGCGCGCAGACGCTGTACCTGAGCACGCCCTACTTCAAGGACTTCAAGTTCAAGGACGGCTCGCGCGACAACGTGACCGGCCTGGGCATCGGCATGACGCGCGACTTCGGCGGCCCGTGGTACGGCGTGGCGCATGCGGGCAGCGCGGCGCTGGGCAAGGCGGGCGCGTTCTCCTACGGCATGTTCGGCCTGGGCGCGCAGTCGCCCAAGTGGAACGGCATGCGTGTCGGCGCGGAAGCGCTGGTCGGCGCGGCGGGCGGCGGCGGCGTGTCGGTCGGCGGTGGCGCGGTGACGCAGGGCGAGGTCTGGACGCAATGGGAAGGCACCGGCCGCGACCGCCTGCGGGTGAAGGTCGGCGTCGGCCAGTGGAAGGCGCTCGGCGGCGAGAAGCAAAGCACGCCCATGGTCAGCCTGAACATCGGCTGGGCCTTCGGGACCTTGGGGCCGAAGGCGCAGTGATGGCGTTCAGGATGCCGGCGATGGGACGAAACCGGTGGCGCTGAGGCAGTAGCCGCAGCGGCGGCAAGGCGGTTTATCCACTTTTATCGGGCCGACCGATAAATTATCGGCATCCCGATAATTGGCCGATAAAACGGAAGTTGAGGCGGGTGCTGGCGAAGGGCGAGCGCTTGCGCGACTAGCGCCGTCGTCAAGGACAATCCGCCCCCATGAAAGCAATTCGTCTGCGCGAGGGCAAGGACCGCTCGCTGCTGCGCCGCCACCCGTGGGTGTTCGAGGGCTCCATCGCCAAGGGCAAGGCCGACGCCGGCGAGACCGTGCGGGTCGAGGCCGCCGATGGCCGCTTCCTGTGCTGGGCGTCGTTCAGCCCGGAATCGCTGATCCGCGTGCGCGCCTGGAGCTTCGATGAGCAGGAGCGCATCGACGCCGCCTTTTTCGAGCGCCGCATCGCCGCCGCGATCGCGCTGCGGGCGCGCATGCCGATCGATTCCGACGCCGTGCGCCTGATCCATGGCGAGGCCGACGGCCTGCCCGGGCTGATCGTCGACCGCTACGGCGACACGCTCAGCGCGCAGTTCCTGTCCGCCGGCACCGAGCGCTGGAAGCAGACCATCGCCGACCAGCTGCTCGCGCAGACCGGACTGACGCGGCTGTACGAGCGCTCCGACGCCAACGTGCGCACGCTCGAGGGCCTGGCGCCGGTCACCGGCTGGCTGCGCGGCGAGGGCCCGACCGAGATCGTCATCTCGGAGAACACCTGGAAGCTCAGCCTGGACGTGGCCGAGGGCCACAAGACCGGCTACTACCTCGACCAGCGCGACAACCGCCGCAAGTTCGCCGAGGCGGTGCGGCAGTACGGGTGCCAGTCGGTGCTGAACTGCTTCAGCTACACCGGCGGCTTCTCCGTCGCGGCGCTCGCCGGTGGCGCGAGCGAGGTCATCAGCGTGGACTCGTCCGGGCCCGCGCTCGAGCGCGCCACCGCGCACGTCGCGCTCAACGGCTTCGATCCGGCGCGGCACACGGCGCTGGATGCCGACGTGAACCACACGCTGCGCGACCTGCTCCGTCAGGGGCGGCGCTTCGACGCGATCGTGCTGGACCCGCCCAAGTTCGCGCCGACGGCGGCTCATGCGGAACGCGCTGCGCGCGCCTACAAGGACATCAACCGGCTCGGGCTGATGCTGCTGAATCCGGGCGGACTGCTCTTCACCTTCTCGTGCTCGGGCGGCGTGGGGCCGGAGCTGTTCCACAAGATCGTGGCCGGCGCCGGCATCGACGCGGGCGCGGACGGGCTCATCCTGGACCGCGTCGGCGCGACGCCGGATCATCCGCAGACCATCTACTTCCCGGAGGGCGAGTACCTCAAGGGGTTGCTCATCCTCAAGCGCTGACGGCGCAAGCGCTGGCCTTCTCCCGAGCCTCACCCGCAAGCGGGAGAGTGGGGGGGGCCTCAAGGGCGCGCCGCCGGGAGGGCCAGGCGCGGCTCGAACTTCGCGCGCTTGACGCTGAAGAAGGCCTTCACGTTGCGGACGTTGGCCTGCTGGGTGAAGAGCCGCTGCACCAGCACGTGATAGGCCGGCATGTCCGGCACCTGCAGCACCAGCACGAAGTCCGGCCCCGGCGCGACGCGCCAGCACTGCTGGACCTCGGGCGCCGCGACGGCGATGGCCTCGAAGGCGTCCAGATGCTCGGCGCCCTGGCGGTCGAGCGTGATCTCGACCAGTGCCGACAGGCCCGCGCCCAGCTTGTCCGGCGAGAGGATGGCCACCTGCTTCTCGATCACGCCGGTCTCCACCAGCCGTCGCACGCGGCGCAGGCAGGTGGCGGGCGAGACATGCGCGCGTTCCGCCAAGGCTTGGTTGGAAAGCGACGCATCCTGCTGGAGGAGGTCCAACACCCTCAGATCGATGGTGTCCAGCTCGATGGAAGATTTCATGATTTATTTGTCGATGAAAGAATATGGCGCAATGCGTCGAGAGCGAGTGATTCTTTCATTGGTGGCATAAATTTGAAAGCATCCACCTGATCGGCGTGCCTAGGATGGCGCCCATTCGCAATTCATCCGGGACACCCGGGGAGACACACCATGTGCGGCATCGTCGGCGCGGTCAGCCAGAAAGACATCGTTCCCATCCTGATCGAGGGCCTGAAGCGGCTCGAGTACCGCGGCTATGACTCCTGCGGCGTGGCGGTGCACCAGGACGGCATGCTGCGCCGGGCGCGCAGCACCTCGCGGGTGGCGGAGCTGCAGGCGCTGGCCGCGCAGGACGGCGTGGCGGCCGGCACCGGCATCGCGCACACGCGCTGGGCGACGCACGGTGCGCCGGCGGTGCACAACGCCCATCCGCACTTCTCTCACGGCCCGGGCGCCGAGGCGCATCGCCAGCCTGGCCGCGTGGCGCTGGTCCACAACGGGATCATCGAGAACCACGACGAACTGCGCGCCGAGCTGAAGGGCCGCGGTTATGTCTTCCACAGCCAGACCGACACCGAGGTCATCGCCCATTTGGTGGACTTCCATTACCACGGCGACCTGCTGGAGGCGGTGCAGACCGCGGTGGGGCAACTGCGCGGCGCGTATGCGATCGCGGTGTTCCACAAGGACGAGCCGCATCGGGTGATCGGCGCGCGCGAGGGCTCGCCGATGGTGCTGGGCGTGGGCAGGGACGAATACGCGGGCGCCAATTTCGTCGCCTCGGACGCGATGGCATTGGCCGGCGTGACCGACCAGATCGTCTACCTGGAAGAGGGTGACGTCGTCGACCTGCAATTGGGTCGGTACTGGATCAGCCGCAAGGATGAGGCGACGGGGCGCTTCGTCAATGTCGAGCGCGAGGTGAAGACGGTGCATGCGCACAGCGGCGCCGCGGAGCTCGGGCCGTACCGGCACTACATGCAGAAGGAGATCTTCGAGCAGCCGGTGGCGATCGCCAACACGCTGGACGCGGTGACGGGCATCAGCCCGGAGCTCTTCGGCGACGGCGCGTACCGGGTGTTCAAGGAGGTCGACTCGGTGCTGATCCTGGCGTGCGGGACCAGCTATTACGCGGGTTCGACGGCCAAGTACTGGCTGGAGAGCATCGCGAAGATCCCGACCAGCGTGGAGATCGCCAGCGAGTACCGCTACCGCGAGAGCGTTCCGAATCCGCGCACGCTGGTGGTGACGATCAGCCAGAGCGGCGAGACGGCGGACACGCTGGCGGCGCTCAAGCATGCGCGCTCGCTGGGGATGCTGCACACGCTGACGGTGTGCAACGTGTCGACGAGCGCGATGGTGCGCGAATGCGCGCTGGCCTACATCACGCGCGCCGGCGCCGAGATCGGCGTGGCGTCGACGAAGGCTTTCACGACGCAGCTGGTGGGCCTGTTCCTGCTGACGCTGGCGCTGGCGCAGACCCGGGGCCACCTGACGGACGAGCAGGAGGCCGAGCACCTGAAGGCGCTGCGCCACCTGCCGGTGGCGGTGCAGGCGGTGCTGGCGCTGGAGCCGCAGGTGATCGCGTGGAGCGAGGAATTCGCGCGCAAGGAGAACGCGCTGTTCCTGGGTCGCGGGCTGCATTACCCGATCGCGCTGGAGGGGGCGCTGAAGCTCAAGGAGATCAGCTACATCCACGCCGAGGCCTACCCGGCGGGTGAGCTGAAGCACGGCCCGCTGGCGCTGGTGACGGCGCAGATGCCGGTGGTGACGGTGGCGCCGAACGACACGCTGCTGGAGAAGCTCAAGAGCAACATGCAGGAAGTGCGGGCGCGCGGTGGCGAGCTGTTCGTCTTCGCGGACGGCGACACGCGGATCGAGAGCGAGCCGGGGCTGCATGTGATCCGGCTGCCGGAGCATTACGGCGCGCTGAGCCCGATCCTGCATACGGTGCCGCTGCAGCTGCTGGCGTATCACACGGCGTGCGCGCGCGGCACGGACGTGGATAAGCCGAGGAATCTGGCGAAGAGTGTGACGGTGGAGTGAGGGGGCGCACGTCGGGACTCTTTGCGCCTCTGACGTTCTGTCAACAGATGAATATGCGCTCTGAAATTTTCAAAGAGAAGGTGACCCGGGCGTTACGCATCCTTGAGCGAACAGGGATGGACAGAGGCACTTATCTTCCGCCCATGTATCCAGCGTATTGGAAGTTGGGGATTCGGATTCCTCCGCCGCATTTCATGAGCTTCGGCGGTGTCGCGCTTGTCAATGGACTCCCCCTTGGCCTCTGCGTGCTGGGGCTGTGCATGATGGATCACGAAACATGGGCGACGTCGCCGCTTGCCGTGCTTCTTGCAAGTGCGGTCACAACGCTGATCTGGGGAGCGGCGGTCGCCACCTATTACAGAGCGGGAAGGCTGCGTCATCGGCTTCCGTCATGGAACAGCGTCTAGCTGCATGTTGAGCGCTGAGAGCACGCATGCAGTGAGAGTGCCGACGCAGCGGGCCACGATGGGTTTCGCCCTGACCTAGCTACCCTAAGGTAGTCTTTTGCATTGCCACAGGCCCTGTGGCGGAGCACGTTTTTACCCCCTGAGCCTTCAACCAATGCAGGGTCCGACCTTCCAATTCAAGCTTCGTCCGGTCGAACAAGTTCAGCCATGGGGTGGACCCACTGACCCGAATCTGCACTGGTTCGGCCTGACCGACGGGGAGTACTGGATTCAGGTTGGCGACCGCAGGCTGTTTGAGTACAGCGATGCCGCCCAGACTCGATTTGGCGTATCACGCTTCTGCGACTACCAAGTCGTTCGCCTTCTTGAGGACGTGCTTGACCTCGCGCCCTACGCGCTAGAGCCGATTCCTGAAGAGCTCCGCAGGTACATCGCTCTCGATGAGTCTTCAGGTTGGGACCATTTCTGGTCAAAGTGGTGCGCGACGATAGATGAGCGTGATTCCTCAGAGGAGGTCCTGGGTCTGCTGGACGACGCGGGCTCGTGGCTCGGTCGTCGCACACTGGATTCCGGCTACCTCACCCCGTCAACTAACGTCGTCATGTGGTCGGACTCCAATTCCGTTCACATTCAGTGGGACAACCGAGGCAAGCTCCTGGACGGCTGCCAAACTTGGTCCGCTCAATTTGGCGCTTGGAACATACCTCGTGCGGCATTTAGAGCAGAGGTCCTAGGGTTCCATGAGCGACTGGTTGAACAAATGGCTCAACGAGTCTTGCAAGTTGCCCAAGGTGCTCTTGCTGAGAACATTCGCATAGACATCGAAGAGCTACGTCGAGAGCAGCTAGTCCGCGAGCGATCCATCGACCGCGCCCTTGAGCTGCCAGCACCGCCGACCGATTGGTCTGCGGTAGCTGCCGCGATAAGGGAACTGGAGGCCCGAAGCGCCGGTGTTTCCTCGCATGCGCTGGTACGTGGCGCGGTGCCTTGACTGGCGTCAACCTGACTTGGCTGCCCGCTTAAGCTCCGGCAGTTCAGGTTCTTGACGCTGGTCGCAAACATCGTGGCTGTGTAGCTTGCCGACCGGCAGCTTTGCGGCAACGAGATCAGGACGGCGGATGTCTCGGGAGGGTCGACTTGAGCCAGTCGCGGCGAGCCGGAGCAGTCGTTCGAGTTGGCGGAGCTGGAGTGTCTCGGCCGAGCGGCTGGTGTCGGCAGTGGCGCAGACGGTGGGGTTGCCAGCGATCAACGACCGGTCTAGGTTGGCACTGTCGTTCACGTCCCATGCTGCGAATGACTCTGACCAGCCTGAAGCCGCGGCAGCATCGCAGCGATTGCAGTCCGTGACGGTCGCCGCACGGACACGCGCTAGCTGGCAACAAGCAGTCGGTCGACTGAACGATAGCGGTACGCGCGGTATATGACTACTTCACATAGCATTTTCGACACGCTTTAAAGCAGCATCCTCAAGTTTGTGGATGGCACACCCAATCTGCCCCGTTAGCGTGGGCGCCCTCCGTACCCACACATAGTGCGCCGCCGCCCAAGTTCTGCTTCACAGAACTCTGATTTCTGAAGGCAAGGACTCGACGCACTTGTCCTTCCGTAAGCTGACAGCGACTCGCCGCACCGGGCTGTGGCGACGCCGATTTCTACTTGGAGAAGAGCGCGATGGAACTCATCCAGATGGAGCACGCGGTCGGAACGGCGAGCGACAAGACCACAAACATCGGCTTCATTGCCGTGTCCAGCTCAGGTGGAGAGGTCACCTGCGCTTGGCGCAGTTCGACCCTTGCGACGACTCCTCCGCAGTTCGAGGGGCAGTCGGTTTTCCGGCCTTCATCCCCGCTGTACAAGACTACGAATACCGCAGCCTCCGGCGTCCTGACGATTCCTCTCCAACGAGTAGACGCAACCTTCGCGTTGGTGACCTTCCTCAACAACACCGACAAGGACGCGAAGGTCAAGTTGACGGCCTCCGCAGGCAATCGAGACGCAGCATGAAGCCGCCCCAAGAAAAAACGGCGACCGTCGCGCCCGGCGACAGCATGAGCTACCAGATTGCTTTCGTACCGAAGTAAGGCGAACTGTCGTGGAACACGCACAAGCAGCAAGTCTGCAGCTGTTGATATCGGCACTGAAGGCTCAAAGCGGAGAGTGGCGCCTCGAAGGTGTGACCCCGCGCGGGGAGCAGGTTCGACTGTCGGTGCTCCACGGCGTAGAGCAGAGCACGGTGCGCTTAGACGGGGCGCAGCGCGGAACTTCGACTCTTAGCACCGCTGCAGACAACCGCCTGGCTGCGTTTGCAGAGTCGCTGAGACAGGGATTGAGCCCTTCTTGGAACGTGGCATCCGCAGCTGCCCAGTACCTTCCACCGGGCGTGGATAACTCCGACCTGTGGCAATGGCTCAAGGGCGTCGACATCAGTCCGACCATCTTGGTGATTCCAGGAATCAGTGCGCTGAGGTCAAAGATTCCGGCCATTGACCTCGGTCCGGTGTCCCTCCCCGAGTGCACCGCCAGCGTTTCACTGCGTTCAATCGCCATTGACCTGGCTCATGGAGTGGTGGCCGCCACCCTCACCATTGACGACGCTCGGTTCGACGGCGATGCCAAGCTCGCCGTAGGCGAAGGGATGGAGGCGGTTGTCTCCAACGGCCGCCTTGTCTTGACACTGGACTTCACGTACTCGTACTCGGACGGCACAGGTTCAATCTGGCTGCAGTCACTCATCGGTACCTGCGATGCCGCCAAGGTTGTTGCCACTGGAACTGCTCCAGCACCAGCAGTGGAAATCACAAGCGGCCAGACACGTCTCTCTGCCGCTGATGTCTGGTATTCCTTCGACTCGACCAGCTCTCAAGCTGAGTCAGGTGAGATTCGTCTCGAATGCTCAACCGTATCCGTGCAGGCACCAACGCTAGCCCTTGCAAAGCAGGTGACCATCGTTGCTCCTCGTCTCGACGTGAAGCGGGCGACCATCCAATCGCAGCTGCGCGGTTCTGCAGTAGATGCGGGCCTCGCAGTCACTGCCAGGCTGTCTGGAATCGCGGCCTCGTTTAGCCAACTCAACCTTGCCCCTACCGCTGACTTCGCTGTCGTTGGAGTTGCCCCGGGTCCGGGCGGGGCATTGCTTGCTGACAACCTCCTGGTCGATGTGACCAGTGGCGAACTCAGAGAAATTTCGTCTGGGATATCGGTGGCCTACGGCAGCGCCAAGTACAGCAAGGCTGGCGTTGAGATTGACGTCCAGTCCAGTCCCCAAAACCTGTTGGTCCTCTCAGCTGCGCGTGACGCGCTCTCGGACCAGTACGGCTTCAGGGCGAAGGTCGAGGCGGCGACCATTGTGGACTCGGAGACCGGACTGAACGTTCCGCTCAAGAACATCAGCCTCAGTCACCACCGCATCGAGCACCAGCCACTGCTGCCGCTAACGCACCGAACCAAGACTGCTACGGCTGTCAGCGACATCGCGTTCTTGGTCACGGGCTTTTCGGTGGCGACATTTAATCCCGGCCGAGTGCCAGTGGGCTGGCCGTTCTTGCCACAAATCATCAGCGCGCTGGGCAAGCTCGCCGCCGTGGGCGTCGATAGCGCCCTTGACTGGCTGAGCAAGGCGGTCGGAACGCCGCTTGAGTTCCTCGGCGACGCCCTTGGCATCATCACTCTTGGACAGGTTCGATTGGAGGATGTGACGCCCTTCGTCGAGACGTTGCCCGTCAGAGTGGTGTTTGAGCCTGAATGGAGTAGCGACCAGAAGTTGGCCTTCAAGGTCGTTGGGGGCATTCACGGAGTTGGGGTCCGCGTGGCGTACAGCTACCCGTGTCCAGAGCTATTTGACTGGGGAAAGCGCTGTACCGAGAGCCACGAGCCGTGGACTGAAATTCCGCGGCTTGAATTGGAGTTGGGCCTTGCAGTGACTCTAGACGTCGATGCCGCGGCGAAACGCATACGCGTCCAGAAGATCACCCCATTCCTTCCCATCAACGTCGACCCTAGCTGGAAGCCCATCTTTGAACAGCTGCAGGATGTCGCGCTAACCATCGTGGCAAACATCTACGGAGCCGGCTTCGTTCAAGGCGCAATTGCCAGCGCAATCAACGCCGCCATCCCGATGAAGTTGCCAGACCAATGGGATGTATCGCGCCTGACGGTTTCCAGGGATTCGATTGATGCCGGTGGTAATAAGGTCTGGGGCGTAGCGCTCGGGCTGAGGTTCGAAGAACATCTGTTTGCGTAGACCGAGGAGACGCCATGTCTAGGCTTCTGCGTTTGGTTTCTGTCATCAAGGGCGCCAAGTCGTCTGCTGGACCGCTGCCGGACATCGTGACCGAGAGCGTCTTCACGCTTGACAACGTGTTGTCAGTTTCCGTTGCGGTCAGTCGAGATCACGCGGACCAAAATCTTATCAAGAGCATGGCGCTCCTGCTGTCAGGCGTTGGCGGAGTGGCCGCACCAATTGCGACGCTTTCCGCGGTGGACGACGCTGCAAAAGTCACGCAGTTCGAGACGTATGCCAAAGACGTGCTCGACAAGATTTGCTCGACCCTCGATGTCGTCGTCATTGACGTGAAGGCTTTCTAAATCGCTGCTTGCGACTGCTGACCTTCAGGCATGTTCGTCAAACGTCGGACCAGTCCAGCGTAAGACCTTTTGTCAGTCTCAACTCAAACGCATCCAAGTTTCACAGGTGGCGTCGGGTAGAACATGTTTCTCAATACCTAGCGAGTGAAACGAGGAAATCAGCGCGCGGTCTTGAAATTGAATGCGGCAGCACCTGCCGGGTCAGCGCGTGCGGCGTTCACCGACTGCTGCCGGCCGGTTGCTGCCGTGCACATACAGTGGTGCGGGCGACGGCAATCAGCCTGAAACCGCCAGCGAGGCCACCGCCGATGGCCAGGACCGTACGTCCACTCGGGTTGGAGTCCCCTCTGTAGGCGCCTGCTCGACGGCACTCGAGGACTGACACGATCTCGGATCTCGATGGCGCTGATCACTGGGGCCTCAGGCCTACCAAACCGTGGCGGAAGCAAAGCGCCATGTTCTTGAAGGCAAGGATGGCGTAGACCCATGCCTTCTGCCAGCGACGCTGCACAACGAACACATGCAGGTGCCAATTCGCCCGCTTCCGGACAGAACGCCCGCTATGAATGAGCATGAACGCTTCCCTGTCGCCAACTGCCTGTTCAGCCAGCCGCCGGCCTCAGAGATGAAGAATTGAAGCAGTTCATTGCGCGTCGCGTCAGGCTGAACGAGCGACGTTTCGTGGCAAAGCACGAAGCAATGGTCAAGAAGCGGCAGCCGGTAGCTCACAAGAGCGCAGCCGCGCTCAGCGTACCCGGGAGGGGCTTGAACAGTTCGGTCGAGCATGAAGCGTGGCATGGCGACTATTTCAGCACGTCCACCGAGCGCAGCAGCCAGAACGCCGCTTAATGAATGTCGCTTGCAGCTCGAACCGGCAGCTTGCAGTGAGATGCAGCGGACCTTGCATCCGCCTCCCCGATCCCGGGTTCCGCGCACGCTTCTGAGCAGCTTGCAAGGTGCTGACCTAGCTCGATGGCATACGCCGGACAATCTGCGCAAGGCCGACGAACACCGCCCAGAAGATGTCCTTCCGCTCTCTATATCACTCGCTGCTGGAATACGAAGGTCAGGCTGCCTTCGATGACCTCCTGCGCCCTTGGTTGGAAAACAACCCCTCAGAAATCGAGCTGCTGCGATCTCTGGGTGCCCGCACAGGCACTCCGATTCCCAAGATGTCCGGCGAAGAACTCTGGCATCTCTATGCGGCCCATCGTGTGCTCGAACTGCTCGCGCTTCGATTCCAGGCGGGGTCTGCCGATGGCAGCGAATGGCCGGGACCAGCGGTCACAGGGGATGAGTTTCGTCGGTTCGCACAATGCATCGGATTGGACATCGTTCACTCCGAACGATGGTCGCCCTTCCATCACGAGATCGTCGGACTGACGCCCATTGCCGATCCCGCTCGACCGGCTCGAATCCTGAAGTACCACTGGCCCTGCCTGATGCTCGGCCCGATGCTCTTCATGCGTGCCGGGGTCTCTGTGTCCGCTGGCTCGGCGCACATGGCCCCGGGGATAGCGGACCAATCAACGCTGTATTGGGCACACCGCAGAAAGACTCGCCCGCATCACGACCTCGCCCATGGCTGGGGAAGCAACTCGTCTTGGCGAACGGACTTTCGGCGGGACTATCTCCTGGACGGAGTGTTCCATTTCAACGTGGATGGCGACATCGATCTATCCAAAGTTCCACCGGGTGATGTGGACAACGGGGGACTGAGCGCGCAGGAGCGACGTGAGTTGGTCGTCAACCGATGTTTCGTGGTCTGCACGAAGGACCACGCCGACCTGTTTCCGTATGACGACCGCTGCTCAGTCAAAACCGACTAGAGATCAACGCAGCGCACTCCGAAATACGCACCGGCATGTCCCGGCCCGCCAGCGCAAGTCCTGCCCCCCGGGTATCTGACTTGCCAGACCGTTGTCGGTTTCCACTCCGACAAGGTCCACAGGGCCGCCACCCTGCCGATGCACCGCTTGTTGACCAGACTGGCCGCGATGGCCATGGGCGCGGCGATCGCCCATTCCGTGGCTGCCGCCACCGCCGCCGGGCCGGCCGCCTGTTCCTGGGACAGGCCGGGGCAGGACAGCTTCATGGGCGACGTGCCCGCGGCCGTTGATCGCTATACGGACATCGCGCCCGCAGTGCGCGAGCGGCTCAAGGCCCGGATGCGCGCGCACGAGTACGACGACGTGGTCGAAATCTCGCGCGACCGCATCGTGGGTCGCGCCGATTACGAGCCTGGCATTCGCGGCATGCATTTCGGCGAGGGCCGCGTGTGCGGCACCGTCAGCCGCGCCGGTTGGAGCGAAGGGCTGCGCGAGCGCGCGCTCGTCTACTGCGAGGGCTCGGCTTGCGTGATGGTTCCGACGGTGTGTCGCAATGTCAGCCGCATCGAGCGCGTGCCGGGCAGCGGTGGCGGTGGCGCCAGGCCGCCGGGTGATGAAGAACTGGTCTTCGATCCACCCGCGCCGGTGTGCCCGCACCGGTGCCTGGGGACTCGCCGACGCCGCTGTCGACCTTGCCGCCGTCTCCGCTGACCGGCGTGCCCGCGACGCCGCCGGGCTCGTTCGTGAGCCGCCGCGGGTATCCATCGGGCCGCCGCCAACGGGCTCACCGCCGACGGCGATTCCCCCGCCGCCGCTCTTCGTGCTGCCGCCGGCCGTGACGGAGCTGCCACCCACCGTCGCGCCGCCGTTGGCGGCCCCGCCCGTGGTGCCGGTGCCGGAGCCGTCGACATCGGCCATGGTCATCGCGGGTCTTGGTCTGCTCATCGCGTCGCTCAGGCGCTCATGCCGGGCGCGGTCGCGTTGCCGAGCTCAGCGCGGCGCCGACGAGCGCGTCGGGCTGCGTAAGATGCCGACCGCGCACGACGTCCTGTCGCGCCCCATTCGGTGTTGAGCGCTGCGTTGAACGCCGATTCCCCGCACGGAGCACACATGCAGGCACTCGATCAGGGGCCCTTCTTCCATGGCACCAAAGCCGACCTCCGGTCCGGCGATCTGCTCAAGCCAGGCTTCACGTCCAACTACAAGCCGAGCCTGGTGATGAACCACATCTACTTCACGGCGATCGCCAAAGGCGCCGGACTCGCTGCCGAGATCGCCAAGGGGAACGGCCGACCACGGGTCTACCTCGTCGAGCCCCTCGGCGACTTCGAGAACGATCCGAACGTGACGGACAAGAAGTTTCCCGGCAATCCGACGCGCTCGTATCGGAGCACGCACGCCCTGAAGGTCGTTGGCGAGCTGGAGGACTGGGAGAAGTACGACACCGAGTTCATCGAGACGCTTCGCGCTCGCGTTGAAGCCGGCATGGGCGAGATCATCAACTGAATGGCCGCGCGCCCGCCGGCGTGGCCGCGAGCGCGATGAGCTCGTGACCGAAGCGCGCCTAGGCGCGGGAGGGTGGACTGGTGGGTTCCGCGGTGTCGGCTGGCAGTCGCGCGAGTTGTGCCTGAGCCAGGCGGTGATAGATCGGCACGCTGATCCAGCGCGACACCAGGCTCGCCAGCAAGGCGGCGGCCATCAGGCTCAGCACCATCGAGTGGCCGTCGACCATCTCCATCACGATGATGAAGGCGGTGACCGGCGCCTGGGTCACAGCGGCGAGAAACGCCGTCATGCCGATGGCGATCAATGCGGCCGCGCCTTCTGTGGTGGCGGTGAGTTGCGCGATGTCGCTGCCGATGCCTGCGCCAATGGCCAGTGAAGGCGCGAAGATGCCCCCTGGCACCCCCGACCAGACCGCCAACCAGGTGGCCACGATCCGCAAGGTCACGTAGAGCACCGGCAGGTCGAGATGCCCTTCGACCAGCCCGCGGGTGTACTCATAGCCGCTGCCGTCGGTGGCGCCATGGCTCACCAGACCCAGCAGCGCGATTGCCAGCCCGCAGGCGAAGGCGAAGCGCACCGGGAATCTGGCGCGCCATCGGCTGAATCGATCGTCGCCGCCAAGCAGGCTGCGCTGCAGCAAGCGCGAGAACACGCCGCCCGCCAGGCCACAGCCGATCGCGGTCAGCAAACCCGGAAGCAGATGAGACCAGGTCAGATGGTCCACCCGGAGGCGGCCAAAGTAACTCGCATTGCCGAAGACCGAGACCGCCATCAGGCCCGACAGCACGATGGCCGCGATGATGAGGCCGCTGCTGCGCTGTTCGAGCTTGCGCGTCAGTTCTTCGATCGCGAACATCACGCCAGCCAGCGGGGCATTGAAGGCGGCCGCTATCCCCGCAGCCCCGCCGGCCACCAGAAGGCCGTCATGGTTCAGCGCGGAGCGTCGCGGCAGCCACCGCTGCGCGTGTTGCATCACGCCCGCGGCAATCTGCACCGAAGGGCCTTCCCGGCCAATCGCCAGGCCGCCGAGCAAGCCGCCAGAGACGAGCAGGAGCTTGGCGATGCTCAGGCGCAGCGACACGAAGAGTCCCCGCTGACTCGCCGGCACGCGGGTCGACAGGGCGGCCATCACCTGAGGGATGCCCGAGCCGGCGGCGCCAGGCGAAAAACGGCGGGTCACCCAGACGAGCGCCGCCGTGCAGCAAGGCGTCCAGATCAATGGTGCCCAAGGCGACCAGCTGCGCATCGCGGCGAACGCCGAGATGGCCTGGTCGCTGACCCACGTGAACAGCACCACCGCCAGGCCCGCAGCGATGGCGAAGGCGAGCACCACGGCGCGGGACAGCCACTGGCGCCAATCGGAGAGATCCTCACGCACGGCCGAGATGAAATCCGGCTCGTGATGCTCGTGGGACAGTGGCCGCGCATCATGCTGGCCTTCCAATGGCTTCGGCTCGGGTCCGGGCGAGGAAGAAGGGCGTGTCGGTTCGTCGGCCATCGGGCGAGTATCTCGCGCGTCCCGTTGACGCCTGCGATTCGGCTTCGCGGGCGCCACTCCAACGGCGGATCGGGGCGCTGCCGCGGCTCACTCGCGCCGCAGTTCCCTCTCCAGCCAGCACGCCGCCCCCAGCACGCCCAGGTCGCCGTGGTCGATCAGGTGGACCGGCACGCGCTCGAGGAACGGCGCCAGCACGCCCTTGTTGAGGAAGCGCTTCTTGAAATCGCTCTGCTGCAGGAAGGACTCGATCCGCGGAAGGATGCCGCCCGCGAGCAGGATCCCGCCGTGCGCGCCGTAGAGCGCCGCCAGGTCCGCAGCGAAGCTGCCCAGCAGGGCGCAGAAGGTGCTCAGCGCCTCGATCGCGGCCTCCGAGCGCTGCTCCAGCGCCGCGCCCGTCACCGCGGCCGGCGTGTCCAGCACGGGTGACTCGCCGCGCAGCGTCGAGATCGCCCGGTAGAGCTTGAGCAGCCCCGGCCCCGACAGCGCGTTCTCCACCGGCACGTGGTCGCGGTCGCCCGCGAGCAGGCGCAGGATGTCGATCTCGCGCGCGGTGCCCGGCGCGAGCGACACATGCGCCGCCTCCGTTGGCAGCACCTGCGGCCCCGCGCTGCCCGGCAGCACCGCGGCGCAGCCCAGGCCCGTGCCCGGCCCCATGACGACGATCGTGCCGGAGGCCAGCCCCCCCGCGCTACCGTCGCCCGTCATCAGCGGCCGCATGTCCCACGGCTTGACGTAGGGCACCGCGTGCGCCAGCGCCTCGAAATCGTTGATCACGGTGAGCCGCTCGATGCCCAGCCGCTGCCGCAGCGCGGAGACCGACACCGGCCACGGCAGGTTGCGGTTCACGACCTGGTCCTCCTGCACGTAGCCGGCGCAGGCCAGCACGCAGGCCTGGATCGACACCTCGGCCCCCCAGGACGTATCGGCCAGCCGGGCGACGAAGTCCGCCAGCAGCTCCCCCAGCCCCGGCCATTGCGCGCAGGAGAAGACCTCGCCGTGCAGCAGTTCCACCGGACTGTCGCCGGACGCGGCCTGCACGGTGCGGCCCAGCCCGACGCGCGCGTGGGTGCCCCCCACGTCGGCCGCGAGGAAGAAGACGTCAGGGCCGGACGCGCCGGGTTCGAACGAAGGCAGGGAAGAGCGCATTCGAAAGAGTTTCAAGCGCAAATGACACTGTTGTCAATCAATGTCTGCATTGGACAGATTACGCCGTCAGAGCTCGGTGTTTTCCCTCGTCGATCAGTGCTTGAATCTCAGCGGGAATCGACTTTCCCCTGTGGTGGAGGCCTGTTTAGCGCGAGTGCGCAACTGAGACAGTGCCGGGACTCGATTGACAACAGTGTCATCAAGAAAGATAAACAAGTCTGCTCACCTCGGAGGCCTGCATGTCCATCGCCGGAACCGTTTCACCGCCCGCCCATCGAGCGCCGCTCGGTCCGGTGGCGATCATTGGCCTGCTGTTCTTCATCATGGGCTTCTTCACCTGGATCAACGGACCGTTGATCGCCTTCGTGAAGCTGGCCTTCGATCTGGACGACGTGAACGCCTTCCTCGTGCCGATGGCGTTCTACCTGTCCTACTTCTTCCTGGCCCTACCGTCGGCGGCGGTGTTCAGGCGCACCGGCATGAAGCGCGGCATGGCCATCGGCCTGCTGGTCATCGCCGCGGGCGCGGTGGTCTTCGGCCAGTTCGTGTCGATGCGCCTGTATCCCGGCGCGCTGACCGGGCTGTTCGTGATCGGCGCGGGCCTGTCGCTGCTGCAGACGGCCGCCAATCCCTACATCAGCATCGTCGGCCCGATCGAGAGCGCCGCCCAGCGCATCGCGTGGATGGGGATCTGCAACAAGGTGGCCGGCATCCTCGCGCCGCTGCTGCTGGGCGCGGTGGTGCTGTCCGACGTCGGCGGCCTGGCGGAGAGCCTCAAGACGGCCGACGCCACCACGCGCGACATCCTGCTGAACACCTTCGCGCAGAAGATCCACACGCCCTACATGATCATGGCCGGCGTGCTGGCCGTCCTGGCCGTGGGCATCCTGCGCTCGCCGCTGCCGGACATCCGCGCCGCCGAGGCCAACCGCGGCGAGGCCGCCGCCACTGGCGCCAGGCGCGGCGTGTTCGCCTTCCCGCACCTGTGGCTGGGCGTGCTCTGCCTCTTCGTCTACGTCGGCGTGGAAGTAATGGCCGGCGACGCGATCGGCACCTACGGCGCGGGCTTCAACCTGCCGGCCGACCAGACCAAGTTCTTCACCTCGTTCACGCTGGTGGCGATGCTGCTGGGCTACGTGGCCGGCCTGGTCCTGATCCCGAAGTACATCTCGCAGCAGCGCTACCTGGCGGTGTCCGCGTCGCTGGGCGTCGTGCTCTCGCTGTGCGCCTGGACCACGCAGGGCTATGTGTCGGTGGCCTTCGTCGCCGCGCTGGGATTCGCCAACGCCATGATGTGGCCCGCCATCTTCCCGCTCGCGATCCGCGCGCTGGGCGAGGCCACCGAGCGCGGCGCCGCGCTGCTGATCATGGGCATCGCCGGCGGCGCGATCATTCCGCAGGCCTTCGCGGTGCTCAAGCAGCACTACGACTTCCAGTTCGTGTTCCTGGCCCTGATGGCGCCCTGCTATCTGTACATCCTCTACTACGGCCTGGCCGGTTATCGCGTCGGCCTGCGCGAGGGGGAGGCCGAATGAAGCCGTCTCCCAAGACCAAGACCGCCGCGACCCCGCCGGCCAAGGCCGTCAAGGCAACCCGGACCGCCAAGGCTCCCCGGCCCGGCAAGGCCGCCGAGATCACCGAAACCGTCGACCCCGCGCCC
>NZ_VOSR01000539.1:0-2565 GCF_007997345.1 Mitsuaria sp. TWR114 | reverse complement strand
CGGCGCCGTGAACGCCAGGCCGACGCGCACGGTGCGTCGAGGCTGCAGGCGGCGCGGCCTCGGCGGGGGTAGTTCGAGCGGGGCCTCGGGCTGCTGCAGGCAGCGCAGCGGGCTGGTGGCCGGGTCGACGGGGAGCGGCGAGATGTCGTTCTGCTGGGCCCGTGCCGGGCGTGCGCGATCAAGGCGGCGAGCAGGCCGAGCAGGGCCGTGGCGGCCAGACGAGGTCGAGTCATGGGAGTCCTCCGTGTTGTCCTGTCCCTGGGCCCGAGCGCCGGCTCGTGGGGGCCGGGTCGCTGGCGGGCGCGGGCAGTCTAGGCGCGGCGGCGTGAAGCGGCCGTCAGGAAACAGGGGACTCGGCGGCCTCCGATGGGCGGAAACGACAAAGGGGTGCCAGAGGCACCCCTTCGAGGGAGACGACGGGGCCCACTTGGGCCCGGGGCGCCGATCAGCCCTTCAGCCGGGCCTTGCCGAGCACCACCTTGACGGTGTCGGCGACGTTCTCCGGCGTGAAGCCGAAGTGCTTGAACAGCACGTTGGCCGGGGCCGATTCGCCGTAGGTGTCCAGGCCGACCACGGCCGAGACGCCGTACTTCCACCACAGGTCGGTCACGCCAGCCTCGATGGCCACGCGCGGCAGGCCGTCCGGCAGCACGCTCTGCTTGTACTTGGCGTCCTGGCGGTCGAACAGGCTGGTGCAAGGCATCGAAACCACGCGCACCGGAATGCCGGCCACGGCCAGCTGCTGCTGCGCCGCGATGGCCAGCTGCACTTCCGAGCCGGTGGCGATCAGCACCGCCTGCGCCTTCTTCTTCAGGCCGATGTCGGCCGGTTCGCTCAGCACGTAGCCGCCGCTGGTGATCGCGTCGACGGCCTCGCCCGACTTCTTCAGGTAGACCAGGTTCTGGCGGCTCAGCGCCAGCACGCTCGGGCGCTGGGCGTTGGCCAGGGCCATGGTCCAGGCGACGGCCGTTTCCGCCGTGTCGGCCGGACGCCAGACGTCCAGGCCGGGGATCAGGCGCAGGCTGGACACGTGCTCGACCGACTGGTGCGTCGGGCCGTCCTCGCCCAGGCCGATGGAGTCGTGCGTGAAGACGTGGATCACGCGCTGCTTCATCAGCGCGGCCATGCGGATGGCGTTGCGGCTGTAGTCGCTGAAGGTCAGGAAGGTGCCGCCGTAGGGGATGAAGCCGCCATGCAGCGCGACGCCGTTCATGATCGCGGCCATGCCGAACTCGCGCACGCCGTAGTTGATGTGGCGGCCGCCGTTGGAGCTGCCGTCGGCTTCCAGGCGGAAGGCGGGCGTGCTCTTGGTGTTGGTCAGGTTGGAGCCGGTCAGGTCGGCCGAGCCGCCCAGCAGCTCGGGCAGCGCGGCGGTGAAGGCTTCCAGCGCCAGCTGGCTGGCCTTGCGGGAGGCGACGGTCTCGGCCTTGTCGTGCGCGCCGATGACGGCCTGCGCCGCGACGTCGGCGAAGTTGGGCGGCAGCACGCCGGCGATGCGGCGCGAGAACTCGGCGGCCAGCTCGGGGAGGGCGGTGGCATAGGCCTCGAACTTGTCGTCCCAGGCGGTTTCCACCGCGGTGCCGGCGGCCTTGGCGTCCCAGTCGGCGTAGACCTCGGCGGGCAGCACGAAGGGCTCGTGCGACCAGCCCAGCGCCTCGCGGGTCAGCTTGATTTCCTCGGCGCCGAGCGGCTCGCCGTGGGCCTTGGAGGTGTTGGCCCGGTTCGGGCTGCCCTTGCCGATGTGGGTCTTGGCGATGATCAGCGAGGGCTTGTCCTTGCTGGTCTTGGCCAGCGCGATGGCGGCGTCGACCGCGTCCACGTCATGGCCGTCGACCGGGCCGACGACGTTCCAGCCATAGGCTTCGAAGCGCTTGGCGGTGTCGTCGCCGAACCAGGGGCCGACCTGGCCGTCGATGGAGATGCCGTTGTCGTCGTAGATCGCGATCAGCTTGTTCAGCTTCCACGAGCCGGCCAGCGAGCAGGCTTCATGGCTGATGCCTTCCATCAGGCAGCCGTCGCCCAGAAACGCGTAGGTGTGGTGGTCGACGATGGTGTGGCCGTCGCGGTTGAATTCCTTGGCCAGCTGCTTTTCCGCGAGCGCCAGGCCGACGGCGTTGGTGATGCCCTGGCCGAGGGGGCCGGTGGTGGTCTCCACCCCCGGGGTGATGCCCACTTCCGGGTGGCCCGGCGTCTTGGAGTGCATCTGGCGGAAGGCCTTGAGTTCCGCGATCGGCAGGTCGTAGCCGGTCAGGTGCAGCAGCGCGTAGATCAGCATCGAGCCGTGGCCGTTGGACAGCACGAAGCGGTCGCGGTCCGGCCACAGCGGGTTGGCCGGGTTGTGGCGCAGGTGGCGCTTCCACAGCGCGACAGCGATCTCGGCCATGCCCATCGGGGCGCCCGGGTGACCGGAGTTGGCCTGCTGGACAGCGTCCATCGCCAGGGCACGGATGGCGTTGGCCATCTGGGTGGTGTTCGGGGTGGAAGCGGCAGCTGCGGCGGTGTCGGCCATGGTGGGGTCTCGGCGGGGTGAAGGGCAAACCCGGCATTCTAGTGACCCGCCGCGGA
>NZ_VOSR01000538.1:0-947 GCF_007997345.1 Mitsuaria sp. TWR114 | reverse complement strand
GCATCGCGCGCAGCTTGGCGTGCAGGATCATCGCGGACACCGGCTTGACCAGGTAGTCGATCGCGCCGCGTTCGAAGGCCTGCAGCGCGTATTCCTCGAAGGCGGTGACGAACACCACCTGCGCCTGACGCGCGATCTGCCGCGCCGCCTCCATGCCGTTGACGCCGGGCATGTGGACATCGAGGAAGGCGATGTCGGGCCGGTGAAGCTCGAACATCTCCACCGCCTCGCGGCCGTTGCGCGCCTGCGCGACGACGCGCAGTTCCGGCCACAGCAGCGCGAGGCTGCGCTGCAGGCTGTCGCGCAGCAGCGGTTCGTCGTCGGCGATCAGGGCGGTCGGCGCGGTCGACACGGGGGAGGCTGCGGCACTCATCTCGTTGCAGGGGTGAAAGTCAGTTCGGCGCGCAGGCCGTGCGGGCGATTCTCGGTGAGCGCCAAGGCTGCGCCCAGGCCGTAGAACAGCGTCAGGCGCTCGCGAAGGTTGCGCAGCCCGGTGCCGCTGCCCATCGCCTGCGTCATGCCGACGCCGGTGTCGCTGACCCACAGCCGCACCTGGTCGTTGACGCGCTCGCCGCCGACCTCGATGCGACCGCCCTCCTCGCTCGGGTCGATGCCGTGGCGCACCGCGTTCTCGACCAGCGTCAGCAGCGCCATCGGCGGGAAGCGCAGACTGCCGAGCTCGGGCGGCAGGTCCACGAAGAAGTCCAGTCGGTCCGGCATGCGCAGGTGCATCAACTCGAGGTAGGCGCGCACCAGGGACAGTTCGTCCGACAGCGTGGTGGCGTCGCCCTGCAAGCGCGGCATCGCGGCGCGCAGGTAGGCGATCAGGCTGCGCAGCACCGGCGCCGCCTGCGGCGAGCCGGTTTCCACCAGCGCCCGGACATTGGCCAGGGTGTTGAACAGGAAATGCGGCTCGACCTGGGCCTGCAGCAGCCGCAGCCGGGCGT
>NZ_VOSR01000537.1:0-2819 GCF_007997345.1 Mitsuaria sp. TWR114 | reverse complement strand
GGCTTCGCGGTGGTGGCGGGCGAGGTCCGCTCGCTGGCCCAGCGCAGCGCCGAGGCCGCGCGTGAGATCAAGACCCTGATCGGCGCCAGCGTCGAGCGCGTGGAGACCGGCTCGCGCCTGGTGCAGGAAGCGGGCTCGACGATGAGCGACATCGTCTCCAGCGTGCAGCGGGTGACGGACATCATCGGCGAGATCACCGCCGCCTCCAGCGAGCAGAGCGACGGCATCAGCCAGGTCAACCAGGGCGTGAGCAACCTGGACCAGATGACGCAGCAGAACGCCGCGCTGGTGGAGCAGTCCGCCGCCGCCGCCGAGAGCCTGAAGGACCAGGCCGAGCGCCTGGGCGCCGTGGTCGACCGCTTCCGCGTGTCGGGCAGCGCCGGCGCACTGTCGGCGACCGCGTTCACCGCGAAGTCGTCGTCGTCTTCTTCGTCCTCGCCGTCTTCTTCGTCTTCGTTGTCGTCGGGCGTCACATCCGCGTCGACGACCTTCAGCGCCAGGCCGGCCGCGTCGTTCAGCGCCGCCACGGCGCCAGCCGCCAAGCCGGTGGCTGCCGCGAAGCCGCTGGCGTCGCCGGCCCATGGCGTCGCAAAGACGGCCGCAAAGACGGCCGCCAAACCGGCCCGGGCCGCGCTCAAGCCCGCTGCTCCCAAGCCCGCGGCCCCGAAGGCCGCGCCCGCCCCGTTCACTCCGCCGCCGGCTGTGCCGGCCACCACCGCCGCCGACGGCGACTGGGAAACCTTCTAATCCGCCGCACGAGGTCAACACATGGAAATCGTTCAACAAACCGGCACGCAAGTGATGCAAGCGAACTCCGGCGCACTGGTCCCGCAAGGCGCCAGCGCCGCGCCCGCCAGCGGCGAGTACCTGACCTTCCGCCTGGGTCAGGAGGAGTACGGCATCGACATCCTGAAGGTGCAGGAGATCCGCTCCTACGAGCAGCCGACCCGCATCGCCAACGCGCCCGAGTTCATCAAGGGCGTGGTGAACCTGCGCGGCGTGATCGTCCCGATCGTGGACCTGCGCCTGAAGCTGGGCTGCGCCACGGCCGAATACAACAGCTTCACCGTCGTGATCGTGCTGAACGTCAAGAACCGCGTCGTCGGCGCGGTGGTCGACTCGGTGTCGGACGTGCTGGAGCTGAACCGTGACGTGATCCGTCCGGCGCCCGAGCTGAGCTCCAGCGCCGTCAACACCAGCTTCATCATGGGCATCGGCGCGGTCGCCGAGCGCATGCTGATCCTGATCGACATCGAGGGCCTGATGTCCAGCGCGGACATGGGCCTGATGGATGCGATGACCACGGCCTGATCGCGCGCAACGCCCGGCACCGTCCGGGCGTTTCTCCTGCCGGGCGCGCGCCCTGCCCTGAGGGGTGCCTGCCGGAGCAGGAGAAAAGACCGAGAGAGCGAATCGTGGAGGCACGCGCCAGAGAGCGGCACACGCCCGGCGCCGATGAGACACGGAGCCCGTTCATGTTCGACTCGATCAAGACCCGACTGATCTCGCTGGGCGTGGGCATCGTCGCCCTGACGCTGCTGGCGATCACCGTCGCCAATTACGTGACGGTGCGCGGCCACACCCACCGGCAGGTCTCCCAGGCCCTGGATGAACTGGCCGCGGCGCGCGGCGACGCGATCCGGCAATGGGTGCGGGCGCAGCGCGACATCGTGGCCTCGCTGCAGCCGGCGGTCGGCGCCGCCGACCCGGTGCCGCTGCTGCAGCAGGCGGCCAAGTCCGGCCGGCTCGAGGCCGCCTACGTCGGCTTCGCGGACAAGAAGATCGTCTTCAACACGCCGCAGAACCTGCCCGCCGACTACGACCCCACCGGCCGCCCCTGGTACACCGGCGCCGCTTCCGCGTCGGGAACGATCCTGACCGCGCCCTACATGGACGCGTCCAAGGGCCGCCTGGTGGTGACCTTCGCGGCGGCGGACAAGAGCGGCGGCGGCACCAAGGCCGTGGTCGCCACCGATGTCTTCCTGGACGACGTCGTCGCCACGGTCCAGGCGATCAAGCCGACGCCCGGCGGTTTCGCCTTCCTGATGTCCAAGGACGGGAAGATCGTCGCGCACCCCGACGCCCAACTGGCGCTGAAGGCGGCCACGGCGATCTCCGAGCAGCTGACGCCGCAGGCGCTGGCGACCGCGCTGGACCCGCAGGCCGGCTGGGCCGAGGCGCGGGTCGGCGGGGACGACTTCCTGATCAGCGGCACCCCGATCGCGGACACCGACTGGCAGCTGTTCGTCGCGGCGAAGAAGGACGAGGCGCTGGCCTCGCTGGGCGCGCTGCTGCGCACCGCGGTGATCACGGCGCTGGTCATGATGGCGATCGCCGCGCTGGCGATGACCGGCACGATCAGCGCGATGCTGCGCGGCGTGGACCGCGTGCGCGCCGCGCTGGACGACATCAGCGCCGGCGACGGCGACCTGACCCAGCGCCTGCCCGCGGGCGGCCGGGACGAGGTCGGCCGCATCGCGTCGTCCTTCAACCTGTTCGCCGAGAAGATCCAGCGCATCCTGCTGGACGTGCGCTCGGCCAGCAACTCGATCACCACCGCCTCCAGCGAGATCGCGATCGGCTCGCAGGACCTGTCGCAGCGCACCGAGGAGACCGCGTCCAACCTGCAGCAGGCGGCCTCGTCGATGGAGGAACTGACCGCGACGGTGCGCCAGACCGCCGACGCGGCGCAGACGGCCAACCAGTTGGCCTCGAGCGCGTCGAGCGCGGCGGCGCGCGGTGGCGAGGTCGTGGGCCAGGTGGTCTCGACGATGGACGAGATCAACGCCAGCTCCAAGAAGATCAACGACATCATCGGC
>NZ_VOSR01000536.1:0-3070 GCF_007997345.1 Mitsuaria sp. TWR114 | reverse complement strand
GCGAGGTGCGCTCGCTGGCGCAGCGCAGCGCCGAAGCGGCGCGCGAGATCAAAGGCCTGATCGGTTCCTCGGTCGAGCGCGTCGAGGCGGGCGCCCGCCTGGTCGGCGACGCCGGCGAGACGATGCGCGAAATCGTCGCCGCCGTGCAGCGGGTGACGGACATCATCCAGGAGATCTCTTCGGCCACGCAGGAGCAGAGCACCAGCCTGATCGAAGTCGGCCAGGCCGTGCGGCGCCTGGACGAGGTCACCCAGCAGAACGCGGCGCTGGTCGAGGAATCCTCGGCCGCCTCGGAATCGCTGCGCGAGCAGGCGGGCAGCCTGCAGCACGTGGTCGCGCAATTCCGTCTGCACGGCTGAATCCCGCCCCATCCGGGCGACGGCCGAGCATCAAGTCCCGAAGGCTGACGAGGACACGAAGTTCGTGGAACACGAACTTCGTGTTACCCTGCGGCCTTCATGAAGAACGTCACCGTCACCATGGAAGACAGCGTCGCCGAGTGGGCGAGGCTGGAGGCGGCGCGGCGCAACACCAGCGTCTCGCGGCTGGTCGGCGAGCTCCTCGCCGAGAAGATGCGTCACGACGACGCCTATGAGCGCGCCCTGCAGGACTGGCTGCACCGCGAGCGCACCTGGTCCTCCGACGGCCAGCCCTATCCGGGCCGGGAGCTGCTGTGAGCGCGGGCCTGGAGCTGACCGCCCCGGTGTTCGTGGACACCTCGGTGCTGATCCTGAGCGAGGACGGCGCCGACCCAGGCCGCCGCGCGCAGGCCATGCGCTGGCTGCGCGTGCTGTGGCAGCTGCGTCTGGGCCGCACCTCCAGCCAGGTACTCAACGACTTCTACCGCGCCGTCACCACCCGCATCGCGCCCGCCATGCCCAATGGCGACGCCCGGGCCGAGGTGCGCCGCTACCAGCGCTGGGCGCCGTGGTCGACCGACCATGCCACCGTCGAGTCCGCCTGGTCGCTGGAAAGCCGCTTCGCGCTGCCTTACGCCGATGCGCTGATCGTCGCCGCCGCCAAGGCGCAGGGCTGCGAGACGCTGCTCAGCCTGGCGCTGCCGCACGGCCAGCTCTACGACAGCGTCCTGATCGTCGACCCGCTGCGCGCGCTGCCGGCGGGCGCGGCCTTCGATCCCGATCCCCTCTCCGATACCCCGCCGCCGCTGGCGGTCGCCCCATGAAAGCTGCCCTCGATCGAGCCCTCGGTGTCCTGCGCGACGACCTGCGCGCCATGCACGCCTACGCGGTGCATCCGTCCGCCGGCCTGATCAAGCTGGACGCGATGGAGAACCCCTTCCGGCTGCCCGCCGAGCTGCAGCGGGCGCTGGGCGAGCGCCTGGGCGCGGTCGCGATCAACCGCTATCCCGGCGAGCGCACGCAGGACCTGGCGCGCGCGCTGGCGGCGCACGCCGGCCTGCCGGAGGGCCAGGCGCTGATGCTGGGCAATGGCTCGGACGAACTGATCTCGCTGCTGGCGATGGCCGTCAGCAAGCCGGGCCAGCGCGTCGCCGTGCTGGCGCCTCTGCCCGGTTTCGTCATGTACGGACTGTCCTCGGCCTACCAGCACCTGGACTTCGTCGGCGTGCCGCTGACGGCGGACTTCGAGCTCGACGAAGCGGCGATGCTGGCCGCCATCGCCGAGCACCGGCCCGCCATCGTCTACCTGGCCTATCCGAACAACCCCACCGCCAACCTTTGGGACGACGCCGTCATCGAGCGCATCGCCGAGGCGGCGCCGGGGCTGGTCGTGATCGACGAGGCCTACCAGCCCTTCGCCGCGCGCGACGCGATGGCGCTGATGGCGCGTCATCCGCAGGTGCTGATCATGCGCACGATGAGCAAGTTCGGGCTGGCCGGCGTGCGCATCGGCTACCTGATGGGCCATGCCGAGCTGATCCATCACATCGACAAGCTGCGCCCGCCCTACAACGTCAGCGTGCTGAACGCGGAAGCCGGCCTGTTCGCGCTCGAGCATGCGCAGGTCTACGAGCGCCAGGCCGCCGCGCTGCGCGACGGGCGCGCCGCGCTGCAGGCCGCGCTGGCAGCGGCCCGCGCCCAGGTCGAGGCCTTGCAGAGCGAACTCGACGAGACCAACCGCGGCGTGCTGGCGCTGTACGCGGAGCTGGACACGCAGGCCCAGCAGCTGCGCCAGGCGACCGAGCTCAAGAGCCGCTTCCTCGCCTACATGAGCCATGAGTTCCGCACGCCGATCTCGTCGATCCGCAGCCTGACGCGGCTGCTGCTCGACCGCATCGACGGCCCGTTGACGCTGGAGCAGGAACGGCAGATCAACTTCATCCGCACCACGTCGGAGGAATTCGCCGACATGGTCAACGACCTGCTCGACCTGGCCAAGGTCGAGGCCGGCCGCATCGACATCTCGCCGGCCTGGTTCGAGCTGGTCGACCTGTTCGCGGCGCTGCGCGGCATGTTCAAGCCGGTGCTGGTCAACCCGGAGGTGCAGCTGGTCTTCGAGGAGCCGCAAGGCGTCTCGCAGCTCTTCACCGACAACGCCAAGCTCTCGCAGATCCTGCGCAACTTCATCTCCAACGCGCTGAAGTTCACCGCGCAGGGCGAGGTGCGCGTCAGCGCGGTGGTGGGCGACGGTCCGGACGGCGCGGACGAGGTCACCTTCTCCGTGCGCGACACCGGCATCGGCATCGCGCCGGAATTCCACGGCGCGATCTTCCAGGACTTCGCCCAGATCGACTCGCCGATCCAGAAGCGCCTGCGCGGCACCGGCCTGGGCCTGTCGCTCAGCAAGCGGCTGGCGGAGCTGCTCGGCGGCCGCGTCGCGCTGAGCAGCACGCCGGGCGTGGGGTCGGTGTTCTCGGTGACGCTGCCGCTGCAGCTGCCGGGCGCGACCGGCGCGACCGAAGCGGCCACCGACGCGGAGGCCAACGCAGTCAGGGAAGTGCCCGACGCATGAGCGAGCCCCACGCCATCGACCGCTCGCGGCACCGGCTGCTCGTCGTCAACGACGATCCGGTGGGCCGCTACACCACGGTGCGGCTGCTCAACGCGGCCGGTTTCCCGACGCTGGAAGCCGCCACCGGCGCCGAGGCGCT
>NZ_VOSR01000535.1:0-15204 GCF_007997345.1 Mitsuaria sp. TWR114 | reverse complement strand
CGCAGCCGCACGCCGGTGGGGCGTCCGGCGTCGCCCTCGATCTGCCAGTGCAGGCCCGAGGCGGACAACGGGTTCTCGCCCGCGCTGACCTCGGCGCGCACGCAGTCGGGCGTGAGGCTCTCACCGGGATTGAGCTGGACGGGGAACAGCAGGTTCAAGGGCTGCCCCAGCGACGAGGCCGCCTGCGGTCGGCCCACGCCGAGACTCCACGCGGGCGCCGACATCACGAGGATGGCCAGCACGAGAACGCTATGCGACGGCAACACGCCGCGCGGGTCGTGATGATCTCGATCCATGCCCGCTGTCATTGCTGTTGGAGTGCGTTTCACTCTAGCACGGCGCTCCCCGGGACAAACCCGGAAAAGCGCCCCTCCTTCGCCCGCGACGCGCATCGCCCGCGCATCATGCGCGCATCGGCGCGGCGCCATGGGGCGCGCCGCGGGTCCCTCACAATAGGCCGGATGAGGTCGCGACACACGCGGCCCGTCCGCATCTTTCAGGAGACGGCTGGCCTGTCACGCCAGCGACAAAGCATGAACAGCTCGGTTCTTACAATTTCCGAACGCAACAACATCGAGTCGGGGCCGTGGTTCTCCAAGCTGTCACTGCCGTTGCGCAGCGACATTCTGGCGCGCGCCACCGTGCGTCGCCTCGCCGACGGCGCGCTGATGTCGGTGCGCGGCGAACCGGCCGAGGAATGGATCGGCGTGGCCAAGGGCGCGGTGCGCGTCAGTTCGGTCTCGCTGTCAGGCAAGCAGGTGACGCTGACCTATGTCGAGCCCGGCATCTGGTTCGGCGACATCGCCCTCTTCGACGGCCTGCCCCGCACGCACGACGCCAGCGCCCATGGCGAGACCACGCTGCTGGTGATCCGCAAGCCCGACTTCAAGGACCTGCTGCAACGCCACACCGAGCTGTACGAGGCGCTGCTGCGCCTGAACTGCCGGCGGCTGCGGCTGATGTTCGACCAGGTCGAGGACCTCAACACCCGACCCCTGGCCTCGCGGCTGGCCAAGCAGATCCTGCTGCTGGCGCGCAGCTACGGCGTGTCGCAGGGCGAGGAGGTCCGCATCGGCCTGCAGCTGGCGCAGGAAGACCTCGCGCAGCTGCTGGGCGCGTCGCGCCAGCGCGTGAACCAGGAGCTCAAGGGCTTCGAGCGCGAAGGCGCGGTGCGCGTCGAGCCGACGCGGCTGGTGGTATTGAGCAAGGAGAAGCTGTTGGCCATCGCCAACCGCTGAGCGCCCGGCGACCGATCCCCCGGTCCCCGGAGCGTGTGTTTCGCATCTCACGACAACTCCAGGAGACCTTGTGGACGACGCATTCACCGGCACCCGCGCCCCGACGCATCCGATCGACGCCCAGGCGCTCGCCGCCTGGCTGGCGCGCGAGATTCCCGGCTTCACCGGCCCGCTGACGATCGAGCAGTTCAAGGGCGGCCAGTCCAACCCCACCTACCAGCTGATCACGCCCGGCGGCAGCTACGTGATGCGGGCCAAGCCCGCGCCGGTGGCCAAGCTGCTGCCCTCCGCGCACGCGATCGAGCGCGAATTCACCGTGATGCGGGCGCTGGCCGGCACCGACGTGCCGGTGCCGCAAATGCTGGCGCTGTGCGAGGACGAGTCCGTCATCGGCCGCGCCTTCTACGTCATGGCCTTCGTGCAGGGCCGCGTGCTGTGGGACCAGACGCTGCCCGGCGCGTCGAACGCGGAACGCGCCGCGATCTACGAGGAGATGAACCGGGTCATCGCGGCGCTGCATAGCGTCGACTTCCGCGCGCTGGGCCTGGAGGGCTACGGCAAGCCGGGCAACTACTTCGAGCGCCAGATCGGCCGCTGGAGCAAGCAGTACCAGGCCACGATCACCGGCCCGAACGAGGCGATGGACCGCCTGATCGACTGGCTGCCCGCGCACATCCCCGACTCGGCGCGCGACGAACGCGAGGTCTCCATCGTGCATGGCGACTACCGGCTGGACAACCTCGTCTTCCATCCGACCGAGCCCCGCGTGCTGGCGGTGCTGGACTGGGAGCTGTCGACGCTGGGCCACCCGCTGGCGGACTTCAGCTATCACTGCATGTCCTGGCACATCCGCAAGACCGGCGCCGCGCGCGGTCTGGGCGGCGTGGACTTGGCGCCACTGGGCATCCCGGGCGAACTGGACTACGTGCGCCGCTATTGCGAGCGCACCGGCCGTGCCGATCCGCAGCTGGTGATGAAGGACTGGAACTTCTACCTGGCCTACAACCTGTTCCGCATCTGCGCCATCCTGCAGGGCATCGCCAAGCGGGTGGAGGACGGCACCGCCTCGAGCGCGCAGGCCCGCGAGGCCGCGGCAGGCGCCAAACCGATGGCGGAGCTGGGCTGGGGGATCGCGCAGAAGCTCTCGCGCTGAAAAGCCCCCCGACCTCCTGCTTTGGGAGCAGCGGGTCGCGAGTTCCCGGGCAGGCGAATTTCCAGGCTACAATCTGCGGCTTCGTCGGGGCGTAGCGCAGTCTGGTAGCGCATCTGCTTTGGGAGCAGAGGGTCGCGAGTTCGAATCCCGCCGCCCCGACCATTTCTCCAGAAGAGCCGCAAGGAGCAATCCTCGCGGCTCTTCGCTTTTTCAGAGTGGCGACGCGCGGCCGCGCTCTGGCGCTCTGGATCAGCGCCTCGCATCCAGCGGCACCGCCGCGGTCTCCACGAAGATCGACGGCCGGAAGCCCTCCGCGCGCCCTTCCGTCGACTTGTCCGGCTCGGCCGCCAGCACCTCGATCGCGAGCGCCGTCATCGGCTTCGCGAACAGGTAGCCCTGCAGCTCGTCGCAGCCCATGGCCACGAGCTGGTCGCGCTGCGCCGCTGTCTCCACGCCCTCGGCCACGACCTTCAGGTGCAGCACGCGGGCCATCTCGATGACCGCGCGCACGATGGCCTGCGCCTGGACGCTGGTGGCGACATCGGCCACGAAGGCCCGGTCGATCTTGAGCTCCTGCGCCGGCAGCTGGCGCAGCGCGGCCAGGCTCGAGTAGCCGGTGCCGAAGTCGTCGATCGACACATGCACGCCCAGCGCGCCCAGGCGCTTGAACGCGCGGCCGGTGACCGTGGCGTGCTCCATCGCGACCGATTCGGTGATCTCGCAGGTGAAGCGCTCGGGCCGCAGGCGATGGCGCCGCAGGCCTTTCTCGAGGCGCCCGATGAATTCGTCCGAGCGCATCTGGTAGCCCGACACGTTGATCGCGACACGCATGCGCAGGCCCATCTCGCGCCAGCGCGCCGCCTGCGTCAGCGCGGTGTCGGCCACCCAGTCGCCGATCGGATCGATCAGGCCGTAGCGCTCCGCGATCGGGATGAAACGCGACGGGCTCACCATGCCGAGCGTCGAATGCCGCCAGCGCAGCAGTGCTTCCACCCCGGTCACCTGCAGCGTGCGCGCGTCCATCTTCGGCTGGTAGACCAGCTCCAGCTCCCGGTTCTTGATCGACTCCCGCAGCTCGCGCGCCATCGTGAGCTCCTCGCGCAGCTCCTCCTCCTGGACCGCGTCGAAGAAGGCATGGCCGTTGCCGCCCAGGCGCTTGACCGAGCGCATCGCCGTCTGCGCGCGGCGGATCAGCCGGATCGAGTGGCCATGCTCGGGCGACATCGCCACACCCACCGACAGGCTCACCGTCACCGGCGTCGTGCCGACCAGGACCGGCTCGCCCAGCGCCTCCAGCACCTGCCGCACCAGGGCGTCGGTCTGCGATGCCGGGATCTCGCTCCACAGGGCGAATTCATCCCCCGCGAGCCGCCCGACGAGGGACCGCTTGCCGGCGAGCTGCCGCAGCCGCTCGGCGGTGCGCACCAGCAGGTGGTCGCCATGGTCCTTGCCGTGCTCTTCGTTGATCAACCGGAAGCCGTCCAGGCCGATGTAGAGCAGGCTGCCCTCGCCGCCGCGGCGCTGCAGCGCGTCCAGCAGCGCGGCGAACTCGTCCTCGAAGCGGCGCGCCGGCAGCAGTCCGGTGAGCCGGTCCCGACGCCGGGCACCGGAAGCGCGGCCGAACCGTCCCTGGACCGCCATCAGCAGCAACAAGGTCAGGGCCACGCCCAGCAGGACGCCCAGCAGAACCCACATCAGCGTCAACAGCGGCTCCAGATGCAGCAAGGAGGAAGTGGGGATGCTAGGCGCTGAACGCACTTTCGTGCGGCGGCAGCACCGGAATGCGGGGGCTCGTCCGATCGGCGCGCGGTCCGGGCGTGAAGAACTCGGCGTGGCGCGGGCGTCATCCGCGCCGACGGACACGGGGTTCGCAGCCTTCTCGCGACACCTCACCCGTCAGGGCGATAGGCGGGTGGCGATCAGGGGAAACCCCATGCGAGGGCTCGTGTCAGCGCGATGTCAGGCAGGGACAATGCGCGCTGTTTTTTTGTTTCAAAAGAGCGTCCTTCCTGGTCACGAGCCTGGAGCCGGGCGCGGCAACGGGCAACCCGGGAAGAGGATCGAGCACAGCATGGCGCTACAGCATTTGACCGACGAGCAGGTGCAGACCTGGTCGCGCGCGCAGAAGGACGAGTGGTGGTTCAAGAACGTCTTCCGCGGCGACATGGCGCAGCTCTCGCTGCGTTCGGGCTTCACCGGCTTCATGCTGGGCGGCATCCTGGCCGCGACCTCGCTGTACATCGGCGGCAAGACCGGCATCAGCGTCGGCGTGGGGCTGACCTCGGTGATCCTGGCCTTCGCGATGTTCCGCATCTTCGCGTCGCTGGGCTGGGCCAAGGACTACACGATCCTGGAGAACAACTGCACCCAGTCGATCGCCACGGCGGCGGGCTACGTGGTCTCGCCGCTGTTCTCGTCGCTGGCGGCGTACATGCTGTTCGTCGACCACATCGTGCCGTGGTGGCAGATGATGATCTGGATGATCGTCATCGCGGTGCTGGGCGTGCTGGTGGCGTTCCCGATGAAGCGGCGCTTCATCAACGAGGACCAGCTCCCCTTCCCCGAGGGTCGCGCCTGCGGCGTGGTGCTGGACTCGCTCTACACCGGCGAGGGCGGCGAAGGCATGTACAAGGCCAAACTGCTGGCCAAGGTGGCGGCGGGTGCCGCGACCTACCAGGCCCTGATCAGCGACGGCTGGATGAAGCTGCTGCAGTTCAAGCTCCTTCGCATGGACAAGTGGGCCGGCATGACCGAACCCTGGACCTTCCATGAGCGGCTGGACCAGTACTACTACGGCATGGCGGCCAAGGCCGAGATCTGGATCCCGAAGATCCTGGGCACCGACATCCGCGCGCTGGGGCTGCGCCTGACGCTGGACGCAGCCATGCTGGGCGTGGGCGGGCTGATGGGCATCGCGGTGGCGACGAGCTGCCTGCTGGGCGCGTTCGTGAACTTCGTGGTGCTGGCGCCGATCATGATCCAGGCCGGCGACATCGTGCAGCGCGTGGCGCCTAATGGCGCGCCGATCCCGATCTCGCGGGCGGAGATCGTCAACCAGTGGTCGATGTGGTGGGGCGTGGCGATGATGGTCGCGGGCTCGCTGACGACGCTGCTGGCCAAGCCCGACCTGTTCGTGGCGGTGTTCAAGTCCTTCCGTCGCAAGCCGGGCCAGGCCGGCGGCGGCAGCGACCTGCTCAAGGACATCGAGGTGCCGCTGTGGATCTCCTTCGTCGGCGTGCCGGTGATGGGCGTGCTGACGGCCTACATCGCGCACCTGTTCTTCGGCGTGCCGGTGGGCATGGCGCTGATCTCGCTGCCGCTGATCCTGGTGCTGACGGTGATCTGCACGAACTCGATGGCGCTGACCTCGTGGACGCCGACGGGCGCGCTGTCCAAGATCACGCAGTTCACGATGGGCGCGATCGACCGGGCGAATCCGGCGTCCAACCTGATCCCGGCGGGCATGACCTCGGAGATCTCGTCGAACGCGGCGAACCTGCTGAGCGACATCAAGCCGGGCTACATGCTGGGCGGCAAGCCGCGTCACCAGGCGATCGGTCACGTGATCGGCGTGGTGGCGGGGGTGCTGTTCTGCGTGCCGCTGTTCTTCCTGCTGTTCGTGCCGAAGAACGCCGAGGGCCTGCGTTCGACGTCGACCATCATTTCCGAGCAGTTCTCGATGCCGGCGGCGGTGCAATGGCGCGGCGTGGCGGAGATCATCGCCAACGGGCTGCACAGCCTGCCGGCGTCGGCGCTGATCACGATGGCGATCGCGGCGGTGTGCGCGGTGGCGATCGAGCTGATCAAGATGGCGACCAAGGGCAAGTTCCCGCTGTCGTCGGTGGCGATCGGCCTGGGCGTGGTGCTGCCGCCGGAGTCGACCTTCGCGATGTGGGTCGGCGCGATGATCTTCTTCGTGATGGCCAAGGTCCACAAGACGCCGGGCACGGCGGGGTGGAAGCGCTGGGTGGACGGCTGCGAGCCGATCTGCGCGGGGCTGATCTCGGGCGCGGCGCTGATGGGCATCGGCAACGCGATCGTGAACGTGCTGATCTGATCTTCAGCTTGTCGAGAGTCGATCGACCATGGATCGACTTCGAACCGTTCCCCGGCCGTCGGTAACGGCGGTTCGCATGGCACAATTCGGGCCCTTCGGAGGCGTGGGAACGCCCTCCGGGGCCCGAAGTCCGTTCTGGACAAAGGCATCGATCGGTCTACCGATTTCCGTCTGCCCGTAGCTCAACTGGATAGAGCAGCTGCCTTCTAAGCAGCAGGTCGGGGGTTCGAGTCCCTCCGGGCAGGCCAGTTCAAAGATGCGGCGAAAGCGCTCGCTAGGCTTGGCCTAGCGCCTTCCGTGCTCGGTGGGTTCTGGCGAACTGCGTCGAGACGCTGACGCCGGTCAGGCGCACACGTGCACGGATGATCGCTGTGGTGTCGCAGAGCATCGCGGCGCCGTCCGCGGTGAAGTAAAGCCGATGATCCTGGCGCGGTCGTGCGCTGTCGGCCCGCAGCACACCGATCAGCCCCCGAACCTAGGGGAACATAGCGCGGCACGACCTCGGGCCGGGAGGCTCTTGGCACGTCGCTAAAGTCGAGCGCATGGAGGACGAGACATGTCGAAATCGCAAGTGTTCGGGCAAGACGAGTTGCAGCGCAAGCCCTTTGCGGAAAGGGTCATCCGATTCGCCATCGGCCTTTGTGATCAAGAAGTGCTGCCTGCGGGCCGAGTGCTTGCGATCGACGCGCCGTGGGGAAGCGGGAAATCTTGGGTTGCAACGCGGCTCGTTGAGCAGTTGCGTTTGGAGTCCGAAGTGACTCCGATTTATATCAATGCTTTCGAGTTTGATTTTCACCACGACCCATTCTCGGTCCTACTATCTGCAATTTTGGATGCGACAAAAGGAAACGGTCAAAAATGCGGCGTCATCGAGGGATTGAGAACGGCTGGAGCAGCAGTGTTATCAGCAGCATCGCCAAAGGCGGTCGTGGCTCTTGCAGCGGCTGCCGGTTCAACTCTGATCCCAGGATCTGGCGCGTTAGTAGAGTCAATAAGTGAAGCTTTGGGAGATGCATCCAAAGATGCTTTAAAAATCTATTCTGAGGTTAAAAAGACAAGTGATGCATTTCGCAAAGAATTAGGGAAAGTCGCCAAGGACTCGAAAAATCGCATAATTATTGTTATTGATGAGTTAGACCGCTGCCGACCGACATTTGCGCTCGAAATGCTTGAGCGAATCAAGCATCTTTTTGACGTACAAAACCTCGTATTCGTATTGGCCGTACACAAGCCGGCCCTTGAGTCAGCAATCCAACACACATACGGCAATGGCATTGTCCCAAGCCTCTATTTGAGGAAGTTCATTTCCCTTGAGGTGGCCTTACCAAACAGTTTAGGTCGCGGTCGCTCACTCGAAGATCGAGCACGATACTATCGCGAATTCATTAATGCCCGCTTCGGCGCCGCCAACAACGATGTCGATCTACTTTTGCCTCTTGTGGAATTAGCCCCATATTTCGATGCAACGTTGCGTGATCTGGAATACGTGATTCTGCTATCAAAGCTGGCGCCAAACGCAATGCATCGAGGCTTTTCAGCGGTGTACGCGCTGCTTCTATGGATGTTTGATCGGGAAAGCTTCGAACAGATTAGACAAGGACGATCCGAGACGTTCCAGGCGGAGTACCAGCGTTTTGCCAAACACGGAAACAGTCACGGAAATGTGGGGACGCTTCTCGTGAGAGCACTCGCATCACACGTCAGCGGAATCAACAAGACGTCTGAGGACCTTGAAATCATTAAGGACGTCCGCCTATCGTGTAGAGACTTGGATCTCGGGTCATTGCGAATCTAAACGCTGCAGCGCCATTAGCGATGCCCCTCCGCTTCGCCCCAGTCTTCACTGTAGCCGGTGCGATCGACATCGCGAAATTTCCCCGGCCCGACCTCGTGCAGCTGGTCGATCAGCCGAAGCCGCTCTTCGCGCGCGCGACGGCGCCGGTTGCGTCCAAATCGGCGGCTCATCTGTCTCTCCGGAGGTTAAAGCGGAGGGTGAGCCTACCATCCTTGGTACGTCTTAGGCTTTGCCGATGCTCGCGTCTAGCCAATTGAAGAGATGGTCGACAGCCTCCCACCATTCCAATAGTGCTTGCTCGTCCGCAACTTTAATCTTTTGAGAATTGACATCCCGGTATTCGTGCTCACCTTTATGCGCCACCTTATTTCGACAACGAAATAGATTATCCAAAGCTACGGACATTGCGGGGAATTGCTCTTTGTATCCCACACCAATGACTCTCTTCGCGCCTTGACTGATTAGCTCCAGCGCCGAAACTTGCACCTTCTGTGCATCGGACAACCAGTCAAATATTTCGTTCGTTATTGACGTCGCTCCAAAGAACGTGCGCTTCACCTTTACTTCACATGCAATTGCTAGCAGCATGACGGCCAAACGATAATTCTCGGTAAAAATGGCTTCACGAGCTTGGGATCGCAGTTGCTCATGCACGTCGTATTCGCGTGGCTGCTGCAACCCCTTCTGAATTGCATCGAGATTTGATGGGCGCACAGGTTTTGATCCGAGGGCGTGCTTCGAGAACGGGAGGCCTGGGAACGCATCCACGTAGATTGCGTTTGCGGCTGTCGCCGATATTGACTCTTTCCCGTCCTGTATCCACGATACCTCGGCAATATTTTGCGCATTCATCGGTCGCAAAAAAGGAAAGCCGTGCTCGTATCTGAAGTAATCAAGCACACGTCGTGAAACGTCCCACATCGCAAGCAGATAGCGATTCTTAAGCGCGCTCATCTTGTCTTCGTCTGCTGGATCTATATCACTGTCGGCCGAGAGGGAGATTTTTATCTTCTCAACCCCGGGCATGGTTTGGTAGCGCTGAAGAAAATTGCCGGGAAATCCAAGGACAAATGTCACCTGACACGAAAACTCGCGAAACGAAAAGTCGACAGGGAAGCTTCCGATCAAAGGAAAGCAGTCGGCCACTGGTTGTGGGTTGCCGATCGGATCATGCTCAAAATAATGCGTGACAGGGTTGGCCACGAATATAGGCGCATCAAGATTAAGTGTGTAGATTCCGGTCACTTTCATAAATACTCCCTCTGCGCGGAGCATCTTCGCGAAACATGAGCAAAATGACACCCCCTTACCCGGGGGCAGCATGCTCCTGGAGCAACCTGCAAGCACGCCACGCCCTTGTTGCGCCACATCGCCGCGACCTTGTCGCGGTCGTCGAACACGACCACCTGCCTTGGGATCAAACTCGCTCAGCGCGTCCAGTCAGCCGGCGTTAAGCTGCCCATCGGGCGTGTGGTCGCCCTCGCGGCGCACACCAGTTGCAGTTCGTCGGAATCGATCTCGTCGCCGCAGACCTAGCGGCGCAGCCAGGCCCGCGTCTCGTTCGTCACGACGGCGCTGCGGCCGGACCAGATCCAGATGTCGGCATCGGACTTCAACAGCGCTCGCATTGTGCTGATGGCGGGCCACTCGGCTCATCACGGACACAGCGAGGAGAAAGGCGGGCTAGCGCGGCTCGATGGCGATACCGCCCCACACGAAGCATGTCGTGCCAATGGCCGTTACGCCCTTGTTGTCGCAGTTGGCGCAGCACTCCACCAAGTGCCGCCGGTACTCAATCAGCGGCAGCGTGCCGTTGAGGTCGAAGTCCTGCGGCTCACCTAACGGAATTTCATCCTGCCGACTTCTTCAGCGAACCCGAATACTCGACATGTCACGAGCACGCAGTGTTGTCCGGAGTGCTTGAGGCCTGCCGCAGCACTGCCGCGTGAATACCTTCATTGTCGATCGCACCACCCGGGTCGGCCTTGAGCCGCTCCATCGCGGTTTGCACGGCACGCACGAAATCGTCGCGAGCCAGAATCATGGCTCGAGGTTCCCTGAAACCGTCAGCCACACTGACTGATAGGAACCAATCGAAAGATCGGACTCGTGGCAACCGGCTCAAGCGTTCTCCAACACTTCAATTGTTGACTCCAGCACCCGAACGATGTCGTACGCAGTGATCTCCACGATGGCCAACGGCGATGTGACCGCCTCGTCCTCATCAATCGTCCGGGAGGCCAGATAGAGCCGATTGCGATACGGAATCAGAAAACTGAGCGAACTGTCGGTAGTCGCACCCAAATCCAGCACGCGACATGCACCGAACAACTCGCCTTCATCGGCCGCCAGCCGCTGATAAGCCTCCTCCAATGAATGCTGGAGGAACAGCGGCTCGTATTTCGCGTAATCGATCTTGCGTTTCAGCGCGTCGGCCGCCCTTCGCAGCGAAGTAACGAACTGCGGCACATAGGCGGCGTTATCGACCTCACTGATATTCTTCCCGCCAACATAAATATTCACGATGCGCATCTGCCGACTGGACGAGTCCGCCGGTCCGATCTCCACCGCGAATCGCGCAGCGTCACCAATCATCTTCATTTGCAAATCATCCACAACCGGAAAACAGCGCCTTGACCTTCGGGTCCACGACCTTCCCGAGCTTCTTGCCCTTGTTCGTCTCACCATTGGTCGACCCGGCCCAATGGAAATGAAAGTCCCCACTGTCCTGAAACTGGTGGAAGTTTCCAGCGCTGTCCTTCGCCCAGCGGTTTCCTTCGAAGTACACGCTATTTTGGAAAAGCTCCACGTGATTCGGCGGCAAGACACTTTTGCCGGGATTGTAATCCACATTACCGCGAAGAGGCGATTTTCTATTGGGATCGTGATGCCCAGGGTTTTCGTAATAGTGCCAGCCGACCAAGCGGCCTTTAGTCGAGGGTTTCGACCCCTCCACCAGATAGGCAATATTGTCGCCATACTCGATCCGGGAGTTGATCGGATGGCCGTGCTTGCCAATCTGCCCTATTTCCAACGGGGAAAGACCAAGCGGATCGATCCAGCCCAAGGAATTGGCGGCCAACCTGTACAGGTTGGAGCCGGCTGAGAGCTTGAGCAGGTCCGGCGAGACAAAGGCGCCGCTCAGCGGATCGAAATAGCGGCAGAGGTTGTAATGCAGCCCGGTTTCCACATCCTCGTACTGCCCTTGCAGGCGGATTGGATTGGCCACGTCGCCCAGTAGGAGCTCAGCCCGGCCCCACGCCTCGTATCGCGCTGCCCAAACCACGCGCCCCTTGTCATCGGTCAATCGGTTCGGGCTGCCATTCGGATCGGTGTGATAGCGATAGCTGACCTGCTTTTCGACCATCGCCAACGGCACAAAGCTGCCTGGGTAGTAGAGGTATTCGCGCCGCTCCCCCACCTTCCCTTCAGCGACAAGTCCGTCACCCTCCCACCCGAACCAGCTTTCGTTGGTTCCACTCCGCTTGAACACCCGCCGCCCCATCGGGTCGTAACCGTAGACGGTCTCGGCCTCGTCCGGCTCCGCGTCACCGAAGGTCGCTCGCCTGCGACTGCGCACCAGCCGCTGATTCGCATCCCACGCCAGCGCCAGCGTCTTCGGCTCCTCGCCGTCCAACTGCCGCTCATCGCGGCGCTCGATCAGGTTGCCCGCCGCGTCGAAGCGGTAATGCACGCCCTCGCACCAGCCCTCGCGCCGCCAGGTGCCGTCCCGCTTCACGCCCGTCGTCAGCCGATCCCCGGCCGGATCCTGGAAGAACTTCTTCAGCTTCCCCTGCGGATCGATGTGCTCGACGATCTGTCCGAGCGGGTCGTAGCGGAACTGGTCCAGGCCGTACTGGCTGTCCTTGCGGTGCGTGAGATTGCCGGCGGCGTCGTAGGCGTACTGCGTGCTGAAAAGCCACTCCGACTCGCGCCGCACGCCCTGACCGGTGAGCCGGCCCTCGGCGTCGTACTGGTACTGCCGCTCGAGGCCCGGTGCCAGCGTCTCCTTCACCACCTGCCCGTTCTCGTCCCGCTCGATCGTGATCGGCGGTTCGTCGTTGATGCGGATGGCCGTGGGCTGTCCGAGCGCGTCGTACTCGTAGGCCACCGTGTTGCCGGCGCTGGTCTCGCGCCGGATGCGACGGCCCAGCAGATCGAATCCGTTCTTGATGACGAAGTCGCCCTGCTGCTCCTCGATCAAGCGTCCCTCGACATCGAGCACCCGCTTCACCGTCACATGCTCGTTGGCGCAGCCGGTGAGGTTGCCATTCGCGTCGAAGTCGAAGGTCTCCTCGAACTGGCGTCCCGCCGCGAATGGATGCTCGAAGCGCTTGCGCCGGACCCGGCCAAGCTTGTCGGTCGTGAAGTCGATGACACGCCCCAGCGGATCGACGCTCTGCTTCAGATGCCCGGCCACATCGAAGACATACCGCGTCGCCTGCCCCCAGTAGTCCACTTCCTCGACCACGCGCCCGAGCGCATCGCGCCTGAGCTCATACATCTCACCGCGCTGGTTGCTCACGCCGATGAGCTGCTCTTCCGTGTCGTAGTGGTACTGCACCACGTGGCCGTCAGGCTGATGGCGCTTGGCGATGAGTCCCTGACCGAAGTACTCGAAGCCCGTGCGCGCCCCGTTCTCGTCCTCGTGATGCGTCAGGTTGCCCTGGGCGTCGTAGGCGCAGCGGATGCGCGCGCCCGTGGGCAGGGTCGCCTCGACGAGCCGCCCCTTGCGGTCGTAGCGATAATGCGTGGCACGGCCCAGGGGGTCCGAGCGCTCGAGCACATTGCCCAGCAAGTCGCGCTGGAGCCGGGAGACATGTCCCAGCGCATTCCTCACGCTGACCAGCTGGCCATCGGTGTCATAGCCCAGCCGCGTCGTCGCCTTCAGCGCGTCGCGCACGCTGAGCAGCAAGCCGTCCGCGCTGTACTCGTAGGCCGTCACCGCGCCGAGCGGGCTCGTCTGCTCGGCCAGCAGCCCGCGTTCATCCCATCGCTGACGCCAGCTCGCGCCGTTGGGATCGGTGATCGCCACCGGCTTGTCGCGCGCGTCGACCTCGATCGTCATCGCGCTGCCGTCCGGCCGCGTGAGCTTCAGCAGGTTGCCGCGCTCGTCATAGGCGTATTCGGTCCGGTGATTCGCCGCGTCCACCACCGCCGTCGTGCGGCCCACCTCGTCGTACTCGAAGATCGTGCGGCCGCCCAGCGGATCGATCTCCAGGATCGGCAGGCCGTGCTCGTCGCACTGGACCGTGGACACATGCCCCAGCGAATCGGTGATCCGCACCTCGCGGATCGCGGGCCAGTAAGCGAATTGGTAGTCGTACAGCCCGCCGTCGCCCCACGCGCGCACGACCTGCCACTCCTCGCCGCCTTCGCCGCGCTTGTCGTACTCGTAATGGAAGGACAGTCCCGTCCGGTTGGTGTGCCGCACCATGTGGCGGCCGTCGTAGGCGAATCGGTAGGGGTGGTCCAGTTCATCGCGGACCGCCGTCAGGCAGCCCTGCGCATCGTGCTCGTAGCTGACGAAGGTGTGGCTGAACTCGGCCTCGGCCACGTACAGCGAGAGCGACCGGATGAAGCGCCCGGCGTACTCGACCAGCAGATGTCGTCCGCCCGATTCGCGGATCGCGCTCAGCCGGCCCTCCACCCATTCGTAGAGCAGCCAGTTGCCGCACAGGTCGCTGACGCGGCCCAGCGGCACTTCCCGCAGCTGCCCGGTCACGGGGACCGTCAGCGACTTCGGGAAGTGATAGGTCAGATCGCCCTTGGTGCGCACCCGCCACTCGTCACCGTGGTCGCTGAGCCGCGCGCCATCCATCAGCTCCAGCACCGCCGCCGCGTCGCCCTGCGCGGCCGGCAGCGCGGGGAAGAGTGCCGGCCCGGCATCCGGATGGAAGAACACCACGCTGCCGTCGGCCGCATCGATCTCCAGCCGCGCATCGGCCGGACTCTCCCAGCCGACGCCGCACGCCCCCACCCGCTCGCGCCCCGAGGCGTAATTGCGCACCCAGTCCATCGGGACACGCCAGGGCAGGCTGAAGTCCACCTGCTCGACACTGACCTCGCCGGTCAGGATGTTCACCGGCTCCGCGCGCAGCACCTTGCACTTCAGGAAGCCGGGGTCCATGTTCTTGAAGAGCTTCTGCCGGAACTTCTTGAAGCCCGCGCCCATCGCCTTGCCGAGCCGCGACTTGGCCAGCTTGCCCAGGCCCGCGAAGGCGCCGCGCGCGATCATGCCGGCCATCGAGATCGTCGGCGCGCCGCCCACCTTCACCGTGTTGGGGATCGCCAGGTTGAAGCTGGTGGGCAGCAGGTTGGGCAGCTTGAGCTTTTTCTTCTTCGGCCGCGGCGGGCTGGGCATGCCCGCGATCTGGCAGCCCAGCACCGGCAGCGCGAGGTAGGACAGCGGATCGCCGTCGGCCACCACGGTGGCGCTGCCCATGAACAGCTCGTCGTCCTTGTCCGGAATCATCGGCGCGAACGGGAAGCCGGGCGGGATGTGCACGACGATCGCCGAGGTGCCGGCCGTCGCGCGCTTCATGCCCATCACCTTGACGGTCGCGCCGATGAAAGGCAGGTAGTCGAAGGGATCGAACACCACCGACAGATGCGGCGTGGGCAGCGGCACCGGGCCGGCCGGCGTGGTGCACAGATGGATGTCGATGCCCAGCTGCGGGTCACCGTGCTTGGCGGAGAGATTCATGCGGCGGGTCCTTGGGCGGTCGACGGCGCCGCGGCGGGGCCGATGGCGCCTGGCATCGCGATCGGCCAGGATGGACCGAACAGGCCTCGTGCCTGTTCGAACAGCTCGAGGAAGGCGGCGCTGCCGCCAGCCGCCTCGCCGTCCGCCCTCGCCTGCGCCGCATGCTGCAGCGCCTGCTCCTCGTCGAGGTGCTCGCGCTCGACCCGGCGCAACTCGGCCACATCGGCGGACGACTCCAGCGCCGCGGCCTGCTGG
>NZ_VOSR01000534.1:0-2290 GCF_007997345.1 Mitsuaria sp. TWR114 | reverse complement strand
CGCTGCTGCGCGCGATCGCGGGCCTGCTGGTCGGCGTCGGATTCGTCGCCTTCACCGTCGTCACCGGCGCGACCACGCGCACGCTGCTGCCCGCCGCGCCCGGCTGGGTGCATGACCTCAACATCGGCATCGTCGGGCTCGCGCTCAACCTGGTGGTGATGCTGGGCGTCAGCCGGCTGGCGCCAGCGCGCGGCGCACCCAGTCCTCGAGTTCCCCTGCGTCGACCGGTTTCTCGATGACGCACAGCGCGCCCTGTCCCATCGCGCGCTCGCGCACCGACGGCGAGGTCAGCGCGGTGATGAACACGGTGGGCACGGCCAGGCCGTCGCGCTGCAGCCGCGCCAGCAGCCCGATGCCATCGAGGCGGGTCATGTGGATGTCGCAGACCAGGCAGCCGACCCGCGGCGCCACCTCGTCCTCCAGGAACTCGATCGCCGACGCGTAGCTGCGCGCCTCCCAGCCGACCGCGCGCACCAGGCTGCTGGTGGCGGCGCGGACGAAGGGATCGTCGTCGACGATGGCCACGAGCGCGCGCGGCGGCGCCGACGGGTGGCCGATGCCGGGCATCAGGCGGCCTCGCGGATCACGCCGATGGCCTGCATCTTGCGCACCAGCTCCGCCACCGAGCGCGAGCGCATCTTGCGCATCGCCTGCCCGCGGTGGATCTTGGCGGTGATCTCGGCGATGCCCATCTCGCCGGCGATCTGCTTGTTCATGCGCCCCGAGGCGACATGCCCCAGCACCTCGCGCTCGCGCGGCGTGAGCGAGGCCCAGCAGCCGCGCACGTCGTCGAGCGCGCGCTCCACCGCCAGCCGGCGCGCATCCGCGTCCAGCGCGGCGACCACCGCATCGATCATGTCCTGGTCGCGGAAAGGCTTCTCGAGGAAGTCGCGCGCGCCCGCCTTCATCGCCCGCACCGTCATCGACACGTCGCCGTGGCCGGTCATGAAGATCACCGGCATCGGCCCGAGCCCGCGGCCCGCCATCGACTGCTGGAAGGCCAGGCCGCTCTCGCCGCGCAGGCGCACGTCCAGCACCAGGCAGCCGGGCCCGGTGCCCTTGGGCGCGGCGAGGAAGGCGGCGGTGGTCGGGAAGTCGCGCACCTCCAGGCCCATCGACCGCAGCAGGCTGGCGAGCGAGCCGCGGATCAGGTCCTCGTCATCGACGATGTAGACGGTGCGGCGGGCGGCCGCGTCCGCGGTCGCCACGGCGGGAGGGCCGGGTCGAATGGACGATGGGATCAGGGACTGCATGACGGACACCTCGATGCGCAGGCGCGCAAGGTAGCAGAAGCAATGGCGCCAGGACGCCCGCGAGGGCGTCCCTATACGCATGTATGAGCGGGCGCTCAGCCGAAGGTGAAGGCATAGGCGCGCACGCCGGGGTCCAGGAAGCGGATCTCGAGGCGCCGGTCGCGCACCGCGCCGCGCTGGCGCACCAGCTGGTAGAGCCGGCTGGCGTTCACGCGCCCGCGACCCTGCGCGTCCACGTCCAGGCCGTGTTCCTCGCCGGGCGGCTGGCCGTCGATCGTCAGCACGAAACGCGCGCCCTCGGGCGGCCCGGCCATCACCAGGTGCAGGTCCCGCGCATGGAAGCGGATCGCGATCGCGCCGGCACCGCCAGCGCCGGCAGGGCCGCTCGCATCGGTGCCGGCCGTCATGCCGCCCAGCTGCGCGAACTCCGGCCCCACGGTCCAGATCCCCGACAGCGCCCATTCGTTCAGGCCCAGGCGGCCCGCCGAGTAGCGCCGCGGCTGGTCGCGCAGCAGCGGCTCCGGCGACGCCATCGCGTTGGCCTGCGCATACCCGAGGTAGCTTTCCGGCGAGCGCAGGTTGTCGAGGTCCGCGGGCATGCCGACGCCGCTCAGGTCGGTGCCGGCGCGCGCGGCCGATGGCGCGGTGGCCGCCGGCATGGCCTCGCGCAGCAGCGCCTGGATCACCTGCTCGGTGGCGTCCGCGCCGTCCTCGCCGAACTGGTGATGGCGCAGTCGCCCCTGCGCGTCGACCAGGTAGATCGCCGGCCAGAAGCGGTTGCGGTACGCGCGCCAGATCCGGTAGCCGTCGTCCAGCGCGATCGGGTAGTCGAGCTTCAGGTCCTTGGCCGCGCGCGCCACGTTGGCCGGGTCCTTCTCGAAGGCGAACTCCGGCGAGTGCACGCCGATCACCACCAGCCCCTGCCCGGCGTAGCGCTGCGCCCAGGCGCGGACGTGAGGCAGCGTGCGCAGGCAGTTGATGCAGGAGTAGGTCCAGAAGCTGACGACAACGACCTTGCCGCGCAGCGCCTCGAGCGC
>NZ_VOSR01000533.1:0-2336 GCF_007997345.1 Mitsuaria sp. TWR114 | reverse complement strand
TGCTGCAGCCGCTGGCGCAGTGGCAGACCACAGTGGACGTCTACCAGATCGACATCGACGACCGCATCCTGCTGTCGGCCAACCTCTCGTTGCCGACCGCGCTGCGGGACCAGCTGGCCGCGCAGGGCGTGCTGGTGAGCGCCGGGCGCTACTTCACCAACGCGCTGGATACGCGCACCCGCGGTGTCGATGTCGTGAGCACCTGGCAGCAGGACTGGGGCCGTGCCGGCCGCGCCAGTACACGCTGGCCTACAACCACAACAGGAATTCGGTGCGCCATGTCGACGACAACCCGGCGCTGCTGAGCGCCAACAACCTGACGCTGATCGATCGTGTGACGCTGGCGCGGGCGACCGTCGGCTCGCCCAAGGACAAGCTGGTGGCGAGCGCGGAACACCGCTGGGGACCGTGGAGCGGACGCGTGGCCGCCAGCCGCTACGGCAGCTTCGTCATCCGGCAGTCCAACGCGGCGAACGACCAGACCTTCGGCGCGGCCTGGCTGCTGGATGTGTCGGCGGGATGGGAGCAGGGCGCGTGGCAGGTCAGCGCGGGTGTCGACAACCTCACCGACCGCTATCCGGACCGGGTCATCGCCGCCAATGCCATCGGCGGGATCCTGGCCTACAACCAGTTCTCGCCCTTCGGCTTCAATGGGCGGCAGTACTACGCGAAGGTGGGTTATCGGTGGTGATCCACCTGGCGCGGAACCGGCCGGCGAGCGCCGGCCGCGGGCCTCAGACCAACCCCTGCTTGCTCGCCAGCACGGCCGCCTCGGCGCGGCTGGAGACGTTGAGCTTCTTGTAGATGGACTTGATGTGGTCGTTGACGGTGAACCACTTGATGCCCATCAGGTTCGCGATCTCCTTGATCGTGAAACCCTTGCTGAGGTAGGTCAGCACCTCGTTCTCGCGCGGGGTCAGGCGTTCCCATTCGGGCACCGGATCCAGCGTCACGCCGCGCCCGCTGGGCGTGGCCGTCGAGGTCAGGCTGCCGAAGCCGGAGTTCAGTCCCATCGGCCCCGAATCGCCGGTGGAGCCCGGCCGGAAATGCGACAGCAGCCGCCGCGCGATCGCCGGCGACAGCGGCGGCTGGCCGCGCACGATGCGCTGCAGTTCCTCGACCAGCACCTCGAAGCGGTCTTCCTTCAGCAGGTAGCCGTCCGCGCCGCGCTGCAGGGCAGGGAAGAGGTGGTCGTCGTCCGAGTACAGCGTCGTGACGATCTTGACCGCAGGCTTGCCGGACAGCTCGCCCAGGAACTCCATGCCGTTGCCGTCCGGCAGCTCCAGGTCGATCAGGATCAGCTTGTAGCCGTTGCCGGCGCTGCCGTCGCTCTCGACCTTGGCGAGTTGCCGGCGGGCGCCTTCCAGGTCGCCGGCCTCGGTGATCTCCATGCCATCGCTGAAGCTTTCACGCACCACGCGGCACAGGAAGCTGCGGGCGACGGGGTTGTCTTCGACGATGAGAACTTTGACGGCCATGGTGTGGGGAGCAAAAGCTGCCCGCATCCTAGCAGCGGCCCCCCGGCTTGCATGCCCCGTGAAACAGGGTGTCGACGGGCGGTCAGCCGTTGACGACGACCAGCTTGCCCACCACCTGCCGCGAGGCCATGCGCTCGAAGGCCTGCGGCAGCGACGTCATCGGCAGCACCTGGTCGATCACCGGCCGGATCCTGCCGGCGGCATACCACTGCGCCAGGGTCGCCATCATCGCGGCATTGCGCTTGGGTTCGCGCTTGGCGAACTCTCCCCAGAACACGCCCACCAGCGACGCGCCCTTGAGCAGGGCCAGGTTCAGCGGCAGCGCCGGGATGGCGCCCTGGGCGAAACCCACCACCAGGTAGCGGCCGCGCCAGGCGATCGAGCGGAAGGCCGCTTCGGCCAGGTCGCCGCCGACCGGGTCGTAGATGACGTCGGGACCGCGGCCCTCGGTGTGGGCCTTGATCTCGTCGCGCAGCGAGCCCTGGGCGTAGTTGATGGTGGCATCGGCGCCGATCTCCCGGCAACGCGCGCATTTCTCGTCGGACGAGGCCGCCGCGATCACGCGCGCGCCGGCCGCCTTGGCGATCTGGATCGCCGCCGTGCCGACGCCGCCGGCCGCGCCCAGGATCAGCACCGTCTCGCCCGGCTGCAGCGCGGCGCGGTCGATCAGCGCATGGTGGCTGGTCGCATAGGTGCAGATGAAGGCGGCCGCGTCCTCGAAGGGGAAACCCGGCGGCAGCGGCATGGCCAGCGCGGCCGGAACCAGCGCCTCGGTGCCGAAGCCGCCGGTGCCGGTGAAGGCCGCCACCGCGTCGCCCGGCTTGAAGCCGCTCACGCCGTCGCCCACCGCCTCGACGA
>NZ_VOSR01000532.1:0-3033 GCF_007997345.1 Mitsuaria sp. TWR114 | reverse complement strand
GGGCCGTCCCAAGCAAGCTCGCGTCCCCTCGGGGGACCGACTGCGGCTGGCCGCGGGCGAGGGGCTCACATGAGCGCAACCACCCCGTCGGCGCTTGGCGAGCGGGGCATTCCCTCGGCGTGGCGTCGCCCACTCGCGGTGCTGGTCCTGCTGACCATCGCGCTGCTGCTGCTGTACCGCCACACTGCGCTGGGCATGGTCACCATCTGGTGGCGCTCCGGCACCTTCACCCATGCCTTCCTGGTGCCGCCGATCGCGCTGTGGCTGGCCTGGCGCCGGAGCGAAATGGTCGCGCCGCTGACGCCGCGGCCGGTGCCCTGGCTGGCGCTGCCGATCGCGCTGCTGGGCGCGATCTGGCTGTTCGCCGACTTCGCCGCGATCAACGCCGCCACCCAGTTCGCGCTGGTGGCCATGCTGGTGCTGCTGGTGCCGGCGGTGCTGGGCTGGCGCGTCGCGCGCGAGATGGCCTTCCCGCTGGGCTTCCTCTTCTTCTGCGTCCCGGTGGGCGAGTTCCTGCTGCCGCAGCTGATGGACTGGACGGCGAAGTTCACCGTCCTCGCGCTGCGGCTCAGCGGCCTGCCGGTCTACCAGGAAGGCCTGCAGTTCATCATCCCGAGCGGCCAGTGGTCCGTCGTCGAGGCCTGCTCCGGCGTGCGCTACCTGATCGCCTCGGCGATGGTGGGCACGCTCTACGCCTACCTCAGCTACCACTCGACGCGGCGTCGCCTGGGCTTCATCGCCTTCGCGCTGGCGCTGCCGCTGGTGGCGAACTGGGCCCGCGCCTACCTGATCGTCATGATCGGCCATCTGTCGGGCAACACCCTGGCGGTGGGCGTGGACCACCTGATCTACGGCTGGCTGTTCTTCGGCGTCGTGATGCTGGCGATGTTCCTGATCGGCGCGCGCTGGTCGCAGCCGGAGTTGCCGCTGGTCCCACCGGCCCGCGAGGCCGCCGCGCCCGCGACCCTGGCCAGGGGCTGGGGCGCGACCGTCGCCGTGCTGCTGGCCGTCGCACTGCCCGTGGCCGCGGGGGCCTGGCTGCGCCAGGGCCACTCGGCCCCGATCGACACGCTGCCCGCCGTGGCCGCGGCACCGGGCTGGCAGGCCCAGGTCGTGCCCTCGGACGCGTGGACGCCCGACTTCGAAGGCGCCAATGCCACGCGCCACCAGCAGTTCACCGGACCGGCGAACCAGCCGCGCGTGGGCCTGCACCTGCAGTATTTCCGCGACCAGGACTACGAACGCAAGCTGGTGAGCTCCAGCAACGCGGTCGTGTCGCCGGAGAACAAGCAGTGGGCCGTGACCGACCGCGGCACGGTGGACGTCGTGCCGGCCGGCGCGGACGGCCGCGCCGCCGCGGCGATCCCGCTGCTGAGCACGCAGGTGCGCGCGTCCTCGCTGGACGCGGTGACCGCGCCGCGGATGCTGATGTGGCATGTCTACTGGATCAATGGCCGTCCGATGACCAGCGCCTGGCGCGCGCGGGTCTGGGGCGCGCTGGAGCGGCTGCGCGGGCAGGGCGACGACGCCGCGCTGGTGCTGGTCTACACCGAGGCCGACGAGCAGGCGCCGCGCCGGCTCGAGGCCTTCCTGCGCCAGCACTGGGCCGCGATCGACGCCGAGCTGCGCCAGGTGCGCGATGCCGGCCAGCGCGGTGCGGCAACGGGAGCCGCGCGATGAGCGCCGGCATGAGCGTCGAGCGCGCGATGGCCGTGGCCGACGAGCGGCACCAGGCACATGAGGATGACCAGCGCCTGGATGCAACGCACAAGTTTTGTCATGGGGCTTCCTTGAGAAGGCGGGGGATCGCTGCGACCAGCGAGGGGGCCTGCCGCGCCCATCGAGTGCTCATAGGAGCGCGAAGGCCTTGGCGCCCACCGCCACCGTCAGCGTCAGGCTCGAGATCAGCACCCACCGCGCGGAACGCGATGCCCGGTGCTTCTCCACCGCGCGGTGACTCATGTCGAGCAGCACGAACCGGAGTCCGGCGGCCAGGTGGTGCAGGAAGGCCCACAGCAGGACCAGCGACAGCAGCTTCATGAGCCAGCCCGGCAGGCCGCCCCAACCGGTCGAGAACACCGCCGTCAGCCGTTCGTAGGAGCCCTCGGAGGCGAGCGCGGCCTCGAGGGTCGCGATGACCAGCGGCAGCGCCAGGACCAGGAGCAGGCCGCTGACGCGATGCAGCAGCGACACCCAGGCGGTGGCCGGGAACCTGGCCATGTAGGCCGGCAGTTGCGCAAGCCCGACGTTCCTGTGTGCCGGACGCATTTCTTTTTTCATCGGTGACAAGTCCTCGCGAATCAAGTGGGACGGTTGTGATCGAGCCCCGTCGCGGCGACCCCGGTGACGCCGCCCTCACACCGGCTGGAGCCGCTCCTGCGCCGGCCCGGCGCCGACCAGCCGGCGCAGCGCCTGCGCGAGCGCATGCTCGCCGGCGATGTCCCTGGGCATGAAGGCCATGAACTCGATGAGCGAGCCCATCACCATCGCGTGCGCGAGCTGCACCCGGTGCCGCCGCGCCACGCGACCGAGCACGTCGCGCCGGGCCACGCAATGCCGCGCCAGGAACCAGGTGACCGCGACCCGCACCCGAGCCATCCGCGCCCGCGCCGCAGCCTCCGACGCGTTGAACAGCAGCGTCACGCAGAGCCCGCGCAGGCGCTCCTGGGTCACGCAGGCCATCACCGCCCGTGCCAGCGTCGTGCAAGGATCCTCCCAGGCCTGCTGTCGCAATTGCTCCAGCGGCAGCGTCGTCGCCGCGAGCGACTCCTCCACCAGGCGCTCCTTCGACCGGAAGTGCCAGTACACCGCGCCCCGCGACACCCCCGACGCCGCGCACACCTCCTCCAGCGTCATGTTGCGGATGCCGCGCTCCTGCAGCACGCGGATCGCCGTCGACAGCAGCATCGACCGCCGCGACGGCCGGCCCCGCGGCGCGGGCGCCGGGCCTGCTGGTTTCAGGTCGCTTTCCTGGTCCATGGATGCCCTCCTGGTGCTCAACACTGCCCCTCGCGACCGCAACCGCAACCGCAA
>NZ_VOSR01000531.1:0-4052 GCF_007997345.1 Mitsuaria sp. TWR114 | reverse complement strand
GCGGCGGTGCCGGCGGCCGGCATCAAGGCGATGTACACCGGCTCCGTTCCGCAGCTGTCGGCCGTCTGCATCGGTGCGCTGACGCTGGAGCAGTTCGCCGCGCTCGACACCAACCGTCTGTCGGCCGCCGGCGCCAGCGGCCTGCGTCCGGACATGATCCGCACGCTGTCGCCGGCCCGCATCGCGACACTGCCGGGGCTGGAGGCGCTGTCCCCGGCCGCGGTGGCGGCCCTGTCGGCCGACCAGGTCGCGCCATCCAGGCCGGCGCGTGGAACAAGCTCAATCCGGGCTGGCTGGGCGCCTTGTCCACCGACGCCTGGGGCTCGGTGCCCACCACCGCCTTCGGTCGGTTCACCGCCGCGACGATGCGCGGCCTGACCGCCGCGTCGGTCTCGGGCTGGACCGCCGAGCAGTTCGCCGCCGTGGCCAACGTCGGCTGGATTCCCGAAGCCGCCGCCAGCGCCATCCGGCCCGAGCAGCTGAGCCGCGTCACCGACTTCGACACGGTCAGCGCCCGCTGGCTCAACGCGCTGTCGGTGGAGGCCTTCGCCGCCATCCCGGCCGACGGCGTCAACCAGATGTCGCTGGCCGCGCTGCAAGGCCTGGACGCGACCCGTCGCGGGATCGCGATGGGCAAGGCCGACAAGATTCACGCCGGCTACCTCGCCGCCGCCTCGCGCGACGCGGGCATCAGCTACGACTCGGTGCTGGCGATGCTCACCGGCATGCAGTCGGGCATCGGCGCGGACGGCCTCTCGGTCGACCAGTTCGCCGCCATCAACGGCATGCTGTCCGGCGCCAAGGCGGTCAACGGCGGCCAGACCTACGTCTCGTCGCTGCTGACCAGCATGATCGGCAAGGACGCCTGGCGGCCGGCATGAGCGCGGACGCGTTCACCGCCTCGGTCAACAAGTGGTTCCTGGGCACCAACAACCCGAAGGCGGCTTCCTACGTGGATCTGTCGGATTCGGTGTTGTTCAAGGGCGCCACCGGCCAGGCGGCGCTCAGCGTGGCCCAGGGGGGATACGGCAACTGCTGGCTGATCTCCTCCGTCGAAGAGCTGGCCGCGGTGGCTCCTGACCGCCTGTCCGGCCTGATCAGCGCGAACGGCAACGGCACCTTCGCCGTCAAGTTCTACAGCGGCGGCGCCGACAACCCCTTCTTCATCACGGTGGATGGCGTCGCCTCGTCCCAGGGCGCCAGCGTCGCCGGGGGAAGCTGGGTGCGCTTGCTGGAGGACGCGTATGTGGAGGCCATGGCCAGCGGCTACTTCGTCGCCAACGGCCACGCCCAGATCGAGAACGACTACAGCATCGGCATGGGTGGGAACTACGGCCGGATCGCCCAGCGCTCGCTCACCGGCGGCGTGAACAAGATCTACGGCTCCGGCATCGATGCCCGTGAGGCGGTCGTTGCGGCCCTGGAGGACGGCTCCGGCCTGGTCACCCACGGCTCATGGCGCAGCGCCACGGACGAGAACGGCAAGACGACGCTGGTCGGCGGGCACGCCTTCTCGATCATTGGCGTGAACGAGACCAACGGGAAATACATCTTCCGCAATCCGTGGAGCTCCAGCATGGTGTTCGAGATGTCGGCCCAGGAGCTGGACGCCCTGCCGGGCAGCTGCAACTTCTCGGTCACCGAGATGGGCGACGAGTACGGCAGCCAGGCGCTGCGCGACATGACCGCCGCCGGCGCGACGGCGATGGCACAGGCGCTCACCGACACGGCCGCGCTGGTGCAGGCGATGGCCGGGTTCGCGCAGGCCTCGGGGGCGATGACGACCGCCTCGCCGGAAGACCGACCCCAGACCGCCGCGCCGCTGCTGGCGACGTCTCGATGACCGGTTGCCGCTGAGGCCTCGCTGAGGTCATCGCACGACCACCGGGCGGCTCCGGCCGCCCGGCCCCCCTTTCACCAGGACTCTCATCATGGACACCCTCCTCGACGCTGCCGTCGTCGCCCCGCCATCGACCCGGCGCATGCCCGGGTCCCCCCAGGCGTCCGACACCGTATCCAGCACCCCCTGCGCGGCGCCATCCGCCGCCGCGTCGGTCGCCGGCCCCACGTCCGGCGCCGCACCGGACCCCACCCTCGCCTGCCTGCTCTCCATCGCCGCCCTGCACGGCCTGCCCGCCGACGAGGCGCAACTGCGCCACCAGTTCGGCGGCGAGGCCTTCGATGACCAGACGCTGCAGCTGGCCGCCGGCCACCTCGGCCTCAAGGCCAAGCTGCTGCGCCAGCCCGCGGAGCGGCTGGACAAGGCGCCGCTGCCGGCCATCGGCCGCGACCGCGAGGGCCGCTGTTTCCTCCTGGCCCAATGCCGCCAGTCCCCCGACGGCGGCCGCCAGGTGCTGATCCAGTACCCCGGCCAGGCGCCGCGCGTGCTCGGCACCGACGAGTTCGTCGCGCTGTGGACCGGCACCCTGATGCTGTTCACCAGCAAGGCCAGCTTCGCCGGCGAGATGGCCAAGTTCGACTTCACCTGGTTCATCCCCGCCATCGTCCGCTACCGCCGCATCCTGGGCGAGGTGCTGCTCATCTCGCTCTTCATCCAGCTGATCGGCCTGGTGACGCCGATGTTCTTCCAGGTCGTGATGGACAAGGTGCTCGTCAACCATGCGATGAGCACCCTCAACGTCGTGGCCGTCGGCCTGATCTGCGCCACCGTCTTCGAAGTGGTGCTCACCGGCATCCGCTCCTGGGTCTTCTCGCACACCAGCAACAAGCTGGACGTCGAGCTCGGAGCGCGCCTGTTCCGCCACCTCGTGGCGCTGCCGCTGTCCTACTTCCACGCGCGCCGCGTCGGCGACTCGGTCGCCCGCATCCGTGAGCTGGAGAACATCCGCTCCTTCCTCACCGGCAATGCGCTGACGCTGGTGCTGGACCTGCTGTTCTCGGTCGTCTTCTTCGGCGTGATGCTCTGGTACAGCCCGGCGCTGACGCTGATCGTGGCGCTCTCCATCCCGCTCTACCTGATCGTGTCGGTGGTCCTGACACCGGTGCTGCGCGCCCGGCTGGACACCAAGTTCAACAAGGGCGCGGAGAACCAGTCCTTCCTGGTCGAGACCATCAGCGGCATCGACACGGTCAAGGCCATGGCCGTGGAGCCGCGCTGGATCCAGAAGTGGGAGAAGCAGTTGGCCGGCTACGTCACCGCCGGCCAGTCGGTCACCAACATCGCCACCGTCGCCAACGCCGGCATCACGCTGATCAGCAAGCTGGTCACCGCCGCCATCATGTGGCTGGGCGCGCTGCTGGTGATCGACCAGAAGCTGAGCGTGGGCGAGCTGGTCGCCTTCAACATGCTGGCCGGCCAGGTCTCCAGTCCCATCCTGCGCCTGGCGCAGCTGTGGAACGACTTCCAGCAGGTCGGCATCTCGGTGGCGCGGCTGGGCGATGTGCTCAACGCCCGCCCCGAGGTCGCCGGTCAGAAGACCCGCCTGCCGCGCCTGTCCGGCGCGATCGAGTTCGACAACGTCGCCTTCCGCTACCGCCCCGACGCGTCCGACGTGCTGCGCGGCGTGAAGCTGCGCATCGAGCCGGGCCAGGTCATCGGCATCGTGGGCCGCTCCGGGTCCGGCAAGAGCACGCTGACGCGGCTGGTCCAGCGCCTGTACGTGCCCAATCGCGGCCGCGTCCTGATCGACGGCCAGGACATCGCCGTCATCGACACCGCCTCGCTGCGCCAGCAGGTCGGCGTGGTGCTGCAGGACAACGTGCTCTTCAACCGTTCCATCCGCGACAACATCGCGCTGGCCGATCCCACCCTGTCCATCGAGGCCGTCATCCAGGCCGCGAAGCTGGCCGGCGCGCACGACTTCATCTGCGAGCTGGCCGACGGCTACGACACCATCGTCGGCGAGAGCGGCACGGGCCTCTCCGGCGGCCAGCGCCAGCGCATCGCGATCGCGCGCGCGCTGGTCGGCGATCCGCGCATCCTGATCTTCGACGAGGCCACCAGCGCGCTGGACTACGAGTCCGAGAAGGTCATCCAGGACAACATGCGCTCGATCTGCCAGGGGCGGACGGTGCTGATCATCGCCCACCGC
>NZ_VOSR01000530.1:0-13471 GCF_007997345.1 Mitsuaria sp. TWR114 | reverse complement strand
GACTTCACCGTCTTCGGCGGGCTGATCCGGCCGGTGCGCCTCATCGAGACCCCGCAGGCCCACATCGAGTTGCTGGACCACGGCGGCCCCGGGGTGCGCGTGGACATCGAGCAACTGAGCGCCGAGCGGGCGCGCCTCCAGGTGCAGGTGCAGCTGCGCAACGACGGCGACCAGCCGGCCGTGCGTCAGCTGCGATTGACGCTGCGTGATGCCGCAGGGCGATCCATGGCGCAGCAGTCGCAATCGCTGCGGATCGCGCCCGGCGCGCCGATCACGGCGACGGCGACGCTCGACGTGCGGCAGCCTCACCTGTGGCAGGGGATCCCCGACCCGTATCTCTACCGCCTCAGCGCCGAGTTGCTGGACGCCCGCAGCGTGGCCGACGCGGTGCAGCTGCCGGTGGGCCTGCGCCAGTTCGGCGTCGACCCGCAGCGCGGTTTCCTGCTCAACGGCAAGCCCTACCCGCTGCATGGCGTCAACTACTTCCACGCCGGCCGCCCCGGCCGCGGCGTGGCGGTGGGCCCCGCGGAGATCGACGAGGACCTGCGCCTCCTGATGGACCTGGGCCTCACCGGCCTGCGCCTGGTCCACTACCAGCACCCCGCCTACACCTACGAGCGGGCCGACCAGCTCGGCCTGGTGGTGTGGACCGAGATCCCGCTGAATGCCTCGATGGCGGAGACCGCCGCGTTCCGCGACAACATCCAGGCCCAACTGCGGGAGCTGATCCGCCAGAACCGCCATCACGCCTCGGTCGCCGTCTGGGGCGTGGGCAACGAGGTCTACCGCAGCGACGAGCCCATCCGCGCCCTGCTGGCCGACCTGCATGCGCTGGCGAAGCAGGAGGATCCGTCGCGGCTGACCACCTATGCCCACTGCTGCGCGCCGGATGACCATCCGATGGCGCTGCAGACCGACCTGGCGTCCTACAACCGCTACTGGGGCTGGTACGACGGCGAGTTCAAGGACATCGGCCCCTGGGCCGACAAGCTGCACGCCCGCATGCCGGACAAGCCCATCGGCCTGGGCGAGTTCGGCGCGGGCGCCAGCGTCGTCCAGCAGGAGGACCCGCCGCGTCGTCCCGAGCCGGGCGGGCGCTGGCATCCGGAGCAGTACCAGGCGCTGTTCCACGAAACCTATGCGGCCGAGGTCGCCCGGCGGCCCTTCCTGTGGGGCAGCTTCATCTGGCTGGGCTTCGACCATGCCGCAGCGAACCGCCACGAGGGCGACACCACCGGTCGCAATGACAAGGGACTGGTCAGCTACGACCGGCGCCACCTGAAGGACGCCTATCACCTGATGCGCGCCTGGTGGAGCAGGCAGCCGGTGCTGCACCTGACCAGCAAGCGCCTCGTCCACCGGCCCGCGGGTCCGGTCGACATCAAGGCCTACAGCAATGCGCGCCAGGCGACGCTGGAGGTCAATGGCAAGGGGATGGGCACGGTGGCGGTGGTGGACCGCATCGCCCGCTGGCCCGGCGTGGTGCTCGAGGCGGGCCGCGCCGTGCTCAAGGTCACCGACGACCGGGGCAGCGCCGACGGCGTCGAGTGGGAGATCGGGAAGGTCGGAGAGTCTGCGGAGACCGCGAAGACCGCAGAAACCGGAGAGGTCGGCGGCCCCGCCCGCTGAGCGCGGCAAGCCGCCCAAGCCCCGGGACCGTCGCCGCGTTGTCGCGTGCGTGCCGGTGCCGGGGAAGCTCGTGGACGGTCAGGCGAAGGTGATGCGCAGCGCGCTGACATGCCGGCTGGGCAGGCGCTCCGGCACTTCGACCTGCAAGGCCTGGGCGGTCTGGCGGAATCGCACCGGGCCCGCGCCCAGCAGCTCGACCCGGCGGACCGGGCGGGACTCCTGCGCATTGCCGCTGCGCAGCGACACGATGTTCACCTGGCCCTTGGGTTCGCCCAGCGTCAAGGCGTACAGCGCGCCGTCCCGGGTGGTGAAGCGCAGGTCCTGCGGCGTGTAGGCGGTGTCTTCCTTGAAGGCGCCGCCGGCGGCTTCGGTCGGGCCTTCGCCATGCACCTTCCACGGCCGCGTGCCGTGGATCGCCGGCGCGTTGACCGTCATCCACGCCGCCATCTCGGTCAACAGCCGGTCCGATTCGGGCGGGAGCGAGCCGTCGGCCCGCTGCACCACGTTGAGCAGCATGTTGCCGTTCTTGCTGACGATGTCGCACAGCATGGCCAGCACCTGCGCCGGCGTCTTGTAGCGATCATGCTCGGAGAAGAACCAGTCGCCGTTGGAGGTGTCGGTCTGCCAGGGCAGCGCGTTGATGCCCTCGAGCACGCCGCGCTCGACGTCCTGCACGCCGATCTCGCGGATGAACTCGCCGGACCCCAGGGCCTTGTGGTTGTAGACGGCCTGCATCTCGCCGTTGCGGTGCACCGAGGTGTTGAACAGGTGCGCGATCGCGGCGCGGCCCACGGCGCCGAACGGGATGCCGCCGTCCGAATACAGCAGGTCGGGCTGGTGGCTGTCGATCAGGTCGATGATGCGGCGGTACCAGATCTCGTGGAACTTCGGATTGGTCGTGTACCAGTCGCCGCCGCGGTTGAGGTAAGGCGTGTTGTGCGGCTCGTGGTAGAGGTCGGCGTTCTCGGGCTTGGCGCCGTCGTAGGCCACGCCGAGCTTGGGCCAGAACTGGTCGCACTGGTGGCTGGTCCACCACCAGTTGTGGCTGGCGCCCAGATGCTCGGATACGCCGAAGCGGAGCCCGCGCTTGCGCGCGGCGCGGGACCAGTCGCCCACCACATCGCGCATGGGACCGACCTGGGTGGCGTTCCAGCGGTGGTGCCTGGAGTTCCACAGATCGAAGTTGTCGTGGTGCACGCCCATCGACACGAAGTACTTGGCCCCGGCGGCCACGTAGCGATCCATCAGCGCGTCGGGCTCGAAGCGCTCGGCCTTCCACAGCTTGAGCAGGTCCTTGTAGCCGACCTCCGACGGATGGCCATAGGTCTTGACGTGATGGTCGTAATGCGGGTGGCCGGGCACGTACATGAAGCGGGCGTACCAGTCGCCCTGGCCGGGGACGGCCTGCGGCCCCCAATGCGACCAGATGCCGAGCTTGGCGTCGCGGAACCAGGTCGGCACCGTCGACGCGCGCAGGGAATCGACCGCGGCAGTGAACGGGCCTTGGGCCAGGGGCGGCGGCGTGTACGGCGCGGGCGCCGGGCGCTCGCTGCCCTGGGCCTGGGCCAGGCGGGCGACGCCCAATCCGGCGGCGGCCAGCAGCGGGGTGGCAATGAAAGCGCGTTTGCTCAGATCAGACACAGGGACTCCAGTGGATGTGGGGGTTCCAAGACTGGCTGGCAAGGAGCTGCGCATCCGGTCTTACCAGAGAATAACGATATTCATCTGGTCTTACCACATCTTTACGGGTGTCATTGCCCGGATCAGTACTCGTCGCCTCCCGGGCTCACGTAGCCCGGCGCGAGGTTCTCGAACTTGGTGTTCTGTCGCGCGAAGGCCAGCTTCACCGTGCCGACCGGGCCGTTACGCTGCTTGGCGATGATGATCTCCGCGACGCCCGGCTCCTTGCACTCGTCCTTGGTGTAGTACTCGTCGCGGTAGATGAACATGATGATGTCCGCGTCCTGCTCGATGGCGCCCGACTCGCGCAGGTCGGACATCATCGGCCGCTTGTCCGGCCGCGTTTCCACCGAGCGGTTCAGCTGCGACAGCGCGATCACCGGGCAACGCAGCTCCTTGGCCAGCGCCTTCAGGCCCCGCGAGATCTCGCCCACCACCGTCGCGCGGTTCTCCTCGGAACCGCCGCCGTTGCCGCTCATCAGCTGCAGGTAGTCGATGATGATCAGGCCGATCTGGCCCGAGATCCGCGCCTGGCGCCGCGCTCTGGCGCGCACTTCGCTGGGCGAGAGGCCGGGGCTTTCGTCGATGTAGATCGGCGCGTTGCCGAGCTTGTCGACCGCCTCGGCCAGGCGGCCCCATTCATCGTCCTTCAGGCGACCGGTGCGCAGGTTGCTCTGGTCGATCCGGCCGATCGAGCCGACCATCCGCAGCGCCAGCTGCGCCGCGCCCATTTCCATCGAATAGATGATGACCGGCAGGCCCTCGTTGATGGCCACCGCCTCGCCGATGTTGATCGCGAACGCGGTCTTGCCCATCGACGGCCGCGCCGCCAGGATGATCAGGTCGCCGCGCTGCAGGCCGGCGGTCATGCGGTCCAGGTCGTAGAAGCCGGTGCGCACGCCGGTGACGTCCTCGGCGCCCTGCTCGGCCAGCTCGTTGACGCGGTCCATCAGCTCGACCATCAGCCGGTCCATGCTCTGGAAACCGGTGCCGCCGCGCGAGCCTTCCTCGTTGATGCGGAAGATCTTGCCTTCGGCCTCGTCCAGGATCTCGTTGACCGCGCGGCCAGCGGGGTTCAGGGCGGCGGTGGCGATCTCGTCGGAGGTGGCCACCAGCTTGCGCAGGATCGCCCGCTCGCGAACGATCTCGGCATAACGGCGCAGGTTGGCGGCACTGGGCACGCCCTGCGCCAACGCATTCAGGTAGGCCAGGCCGCCGCACTCCTCGGCCTTGCCGACCGAGGTCAGCTCCTCGAACACGGTCACCACGTCCGCCGGCTTGCCGGCATTCACCAGCTTGCCGATCGCGGCGTAGATCTGCTTGTGCTCGTAGCGGTAGAAGTCGGTGTCGCTGAGCGTGTCCGCCGCCTTGTCCCAGGCGGTGTTGTCGATCAGCAGGCCGCCGAGCACGCTCTGCTCGGCCTCCACCGAGTTCGGCGGCACGCGCAATCGCGCGATTTCGCTGTCGCTGGCACCGGACCCGGGCGTGGTGAAGATCGCGGACATTGTGGACAAGCCTGTGGATGAGCTATTGATAGCGTGTGGGCCGGCTGTGGGTTTCGCCGCCTCGAAAAAGCAGAAAGCCGACGGCTTCGCAGCTGTCGGCTTTCTTTGGGCCTTCCTCCATCGTTGCAGCCCCTGGCGGCGCTGCAAAGCTGGGGAATGTCCGGGGGACGCGCAGAGCGCCCGCCGGATGTATCTAGCGATTACTCGACTTCGGCGACGACCTTCACGGTCACTTCCACCACCACGTCGGTGTGCGGAGCGACGGAGACGGGGAACTCGCCGACGGTCTTCAGCGGACCGTTGGGCAGGCGCACCTGCGACTTGACGATGGCCGTGCCGGCCTTGGTCAGCGCTTCGGCGATGTCGGCGTTGGTCACCGAACCGAACAGACGACCGTCAACGCCGGCCTTCTGCGAGATGGTGACGGTGGTGCCGGCGATCTTCTCGCCCAGGGCTTGCGCGGCGGCCAGCTTCTCGGCGGCGACCTTTTCCAGTTCGGCGCGCTTGGCTTCGAATTCCTTGATCGCGGCTTCCGTGGCGCGGCGCGCTTGACGGGTCGGGATCAGGAAGTTGCGGGCGTAGCCGTCCTTGACCTTGACGACGTCGCCGAGGTTGCCCAGGTTGGCCACTTTTTCCAGCAGGATGACTTGCATGGGGTGGACTCCTTAGACCTTGTGCTGGTCGCTGTAGGGCAGCAGGGCCAGGTAGCGGGCGCGCTTGATGCACACCGACAGCTGACGCTGGAAGAACGCGCGCGTGCCGGTCAGGCGAGCGGGAACGATCTTGCCGTTTTCGCTGATGAAGTCGCGCAGGACGTCGACGTCCTTGTAGTCGATCTGCTCGACACCGGCGACGGTGAAGCGGCAGAAACGCTTGCGCCGGAACAGCAGCGATTGTTGGTTGCGCTTGGGCTTGCGGTCCTTGGAGAACCGACCTTTACCACGTGGCGGGGGCATAGTGACCTCTTGATCTATCCAGATGTAAACGAATCGCGCGACGTGCCGCTCTCTTCAATCCTTGTCAGGCGTCCAGGCCGGTGATGTGAAACACCGTGCCCCGACCTTGCCGCTGGGCCGAGAGGAAGCCGGTGAACACCGTCTTCTCCGCCAGGTCCAGCGCCTGCACCCGCTTCACGATCTCGCCGATGGCCACCGCCTTGATCTCCAGCGCGATCTTGCGCGGAGCGCCGGCTTCGTCGGCCATGGACTCATGCTTGAGCATCAGGTCCAGGGCGGGGAGCCCGGCGGGGGTGTATCGGAGAGCCGCTTTCTCGAGGATCTGCGCCTGCAGCACCAGTCGGTTCATGCGTGCGCGGATCGGCGGGCAGGATTACGAGAACGTCAGGGAGTCGCGCCTGTCAGCTCAGGCGGACGCTTCTTGCGGAGCCTTGCGGGCTTCTTCGCGCTCGACGGCCTTCATCATCACCGACGGGTTCGTCTCGGCCTTGTCCTTGACGACGGTCAGGTGACGCAGCACGGCGTCGTTGAAGCGGAAGCCGGTTTCGATTTCAGCCAGGACTTCCTTGCTGCACTCGATGTTCAGGCACAGGTAATGCGCCTTGGCCAGCTTCTGGATCATGTAGGCCAGCTGACGGCGGCCCCAGTCTTCCACGCGATGCACCTTGCCACCACCGTTGGTGACCAGGCCCTTGTAGCGCTCCAGCATCGCCGGAACTTGTTCGCTTTGATCCGGATGGATCAGCAGAACGATCTCATAGTGACGCATGTGAACTCCTTATGGGTTTCAACGACCGCCGGCACCGGCATCCGAAGATGCCCTGCCCTTGGCCTGAAAGCCGGACCCCAGCGTCAACTCCTGGGCCCGGCAAGGGAATCGCGGATTCTAGTCGAGCCCGGGGGTCGCCGTCCAGCGCCGGGCTGCGGACGCGGCGGATTCAGGGCGCGGCACCCGTCACCCGCCCCTGCAGCGCCCGGGCCGTCGACGAAGGCGGCGGGGTCAGCAGGCTGACCGCCACCAGCGCCGCCACGCCCGCCGGCAGGCCGAACAGCGCCGCGGCCATCGGCTGGATGCCCCACCAGAGCTGCGGCTCGCCGCCCAGGCCCAGCGCCTGGCGCAGGCCGGCGTGCGCGCCGACCATGTAATACAGCGTCACCCCCAGCCCGACCAGCATGCCGGCGGCGGCGCCCTGCTTGTTGGCCCGTTTCCAGAAGATGCCCGCGACCAGCACCGGCACCAGCGTCGAGCCCGACAAGGAGAACGCCGCCGACACCAGCAGCAGGATGTCCGCCGGCTTCTGCGCGGCCACCGCCGCGGCCGTCAGCGCGGTGGCCAACAGCAGCGCCTTCGAGATGGTCACCCGCTGCGTCATCGATGCGCGCGGATTCATGACCCGGTAGTAGACGTCGTGGGACAGCGCACTGGAGATCGTCAGCAGCAGCCCGTCCGCTGTCGACAGCGCCGCGGCCAGCGCGCCGGCCGCCACCATGGCGGCCAGCACATGCGGCAGCCCGGCCAGCTCGGGCGTCATCAGCATGACGACGTCGCCGCCCAGCTTCAGCTCGCCGAGCTGCAGGATCCCGTCCTGGTTGATGTCCTGGATGCTCAGCAGGCCGGGATCGACCCGCATCCATTGCTTCATCCAGCCCGGCAACTCGGCGATCGGCGTCCCCACGAGCTGATGCAGCACCTCGTGCTTGAGCATCACCGCCAGCGCCGGCGCGAACAGGTAGAGCAGCGCGATGAAGAACAGCGTCCAGGCCACCGAGGTGCGGGCCTCCGCCACCGTCGGCACCGTGTAGTAACGGGTCAGGATGTGCGGCAGCCCGGCGGTGCCAACCATCAGCACCAGCACCAGCGCAAGGAAGTTGCGCCGCGACAGCGAGTAGGCCTCCTGCTCCGCCGGCGTGCCGTCGGGATCGCCGGCGAAGGGGCGCGCATGCGGCGGCATGCCGGCCAGCGGCTCGGCCCGCTGGTGGTTGGCGACCACGGCGCGCTGCCAGAGCTCGCGGGCCTCGGCTTCGGTGCGCGGCAGCGCGGCACGGACCTTCTCCGCCGCCTGGATCTGCGCCAGCGGCGCATCCTCGGCCTTCAGCCGGGCGATCACCTGGGAGACACGCTGGCGCTCGGCGTCGAGCGACTGCGGCAGGCCGGCGATCAGCTGCTGGAAGTCCTTCGCGCGCTGCTCGTGCAGGCCTCTGACCTGCAGTTCCTTCGGATCGTGCAGCAGTTGCTGCTCGCGCGCGGTGATCTCGCGGACCTCGCCGCCCGCGGTGAACTGCGGCAGCGGGAAGCCGGTCTGCTGCGTGGACAGCCACATCACCGGCACCACGTAGGCCAGGATCATGATGATGTACTGCGCCACCTGGGTCCAGGTCACGGCCCGCATGCCGCCGAGGAAGGAGCACACCAGCACGCCGCCCAGGCCGACGAACAGGCCGATCTCGAAGGTCAGGCCCGTCAGCCGGGTGGTGATCAGGCCGATCGCGTAGATCTGCGCGACCAGGTAGATGAACGACACCAGCACTGCCGCCGCCGCGCCCATCACGCGCAGCCCGCGACTCTCGAAGCGGGCGGCAAGGAAGTCCGGCACGGTGAAGCCGCCGAAACGGCGCAGGTACGGCGCCAGCAGCAGCGCGACCAGGCAGAAGCCGCCGGTCCATCCCAGGACGAAGGCCAGGCCGCCGTAACCCGCCAGGTACAGGCTGCCCGCCATGCCGAGGAAACTCGCCGCACTCATCCAGTCGGCGCCCGCGGCCATGCCGTTGTAAAACGCCGGGACGCGCCGGCCGGCAACGTAATACTCAACCGGGTCAGTGGTGCGGCTGAAGACGCCAATGCCGGCGTAGACCAGCACCGTCAGCAGCAGGAAGGAAAAACCCAGCCACTGCTTGGGCATGCCCATCCGCTCCAGCACGCCCAGCGCGCCAACAAGCAGCACGAAGCCGATCGTGTAGGCACCGTAGTTGCGGTGGAGCCGGCGGCGGAACGCGGCGTCGGACGGGGGGGTGGACATGGGTGGGGATCATCGCCGGCTTGGCGGGGAGACACATCCACAACTTCCCCGGTCCTGCTTCACTGCGTCGGGCGGCGCGCTGGCCGCCAGGTCGCGGGGCCTTGGCGGCGAGCGCCAAAACCCCGCGACCTGCCGTCCCCCATCACTGTCGTCCTGCCACCGATTGGGAGTGGGGACTGCCATGAGAAACGGCCCTTGCGGGCCGTTGGTGGGGTGCGGTGGGGTCAGCGCTTGGCGAGGCGCTGCCAAGTGTCGACGACGGTGTCCGGGTTCAGGGACAAGGACACGATGCCCTCGGCGGCCAGCCATTCGGCGAAGTCAGGATGATCGCTGGGACCCTGGCCGCAGATGCCGATGTACTTGCCAGTGGCTCGGCAGGCCGTGATGGCGCGCGAGATCATCGCCTTGACCGCCGGGTCGCGTTCGTCGAAGTCGCCCGACAGCAGCTCCAGGCCCGAATCGCGGTCCAGGCCCAGCGTCAGCTGCGTCAGGTCGTTGGAACCGATCGACATGCCGTCGAAATGCTCCAGGAACTGCTCGGCCAGGATGGCGTTGCTCGGGACCTCGCACATCATGATGACCCGCAGGCCATCCTGGCCGCCCGCGGCCGCGCGCTTCAGGCCGCGCTCGGCCAGCATCGCCACGACCTTCTCGGCCTGCCTGACGGTGCGGACGAAGGGCACCATGATCTCGACGTTGGTCAGACCCATGTCGTTGCGCACGCGCTTGAGCGCCTCGCATTCCATCGCGAACGCGTCCTGGAACTCGCCCGAGATGTAGCGCGACGCGCCACGGAAGCCCAGCATCGGGTTCTCTTCGTCCGGCTCGTAGCGCGAGCCGCCGATCAGCTTGCGGTACTCGTTGCTCTTGAAGTCGGACAGACGCACGATCACCGGCTGCGGCCAGAACGCGGCCGCGATGGTCGCGATGCCCTCGGCCAGCTTGTCGACGTAGAAGGCGCGCGGCGACGCATGGCCGCGGGCCACCGACTCGACCGCCTTCTTCAGGTCGTTGTCGATGTTCGGATAGTCCAGGATCGCCTTCGGGTGGACGCCGATGTTGTTGTTGATGATGAACTCGAGGCGCGCCAGGCCGACGCCGCTGTTGGGCATCTGCGCGAAGTTGAAGGCCAGCTGCGGATTGCCGACGTTCATCATGATCTTCACCGGGCTGTAGGGCATCTCGCCGCGGTGCACCTCGCTGACCTCGGTCTCGAGCAGGCCGTCGTAGATGAAGCCGGTATCGCCCTCGGAGCAGGCCACGGTCACCAGCTGGCCGTCCTTGAGCTTGTCGGTCGCATCGCCGCAGCCGACCACCGCCGGGATGCCCAGCTCGCGCGCGATGATGGCCGCGTGGCAGGTGCGGCCGCCGCGGTTGGTGACGATGGCGCTGGCGCGCTTCATGACCGGTTCCCAGTTCGGGTCGGTCATGTCGGTGACCAGCACGTCGCCGGGCTGCACTCGCTCCATCTCGGCCACGCTGTCGACCAGCCGCACCGGGCCGGTGCCGATCTTCTGGCCGATCGCGCGGCCCTCCGCCAGCACCGTGCCCTGGCCCTTGAGCTTGAAGCGCTGCTCGACCTGGCCTTCGGCCTGGCTCTTCACCGTCTCCGGGCGCGCCTGCAGGATGTAGAGCTTGCCGTCGTTGCCGTCCTTGCCCCACTCGATGTCCATCGGGCGGCCGTAGTGCTGCTCGATGATCAGCGCGTACCTGGCCAGTTCGATGACGTCGTCGTCATTGAGCGAGTAGCGGTTGCGCTGCTCGACCTCGACCTCCACCGTCTTGACCAGCTTGCCGCTGGCCGCCTTCTCTTCCGGGGTCGAGAAGGTCATCTGGATCAGCTTGGAGCCGAGGTTGCGGCGGATCAGCGCGAACTTGCCGCGCTGCAGCGCCGGCTTGTGGACGTAGAACTCGTCGGGGTTGACCGCGCCCTGCACCACCGTCTCGCCCAGGCCGTAGCTGGAGGTGATGAAGACGACGTCCTTGAAGCCGGACTCGGTGTCGATGGTGAACATGACGCCGGCGGCGCCCAGGTCGGAGCGCACCATGCGCTGCACGCCCGCCGACAGCGCCACGTCCGCGTGGGCGAAGCCCTTGTGCACGCGGTAGCTGATCGCGCGGTCGTTGTAGAGCGACGCGAAGACTTCCTTCATCTTGTGCAGCACGTCCTCGATGCCGACGACGTTCAGGAAGGTCTCCTGCTGGCCGGCGAAGGAGGCGTCGGGCAGGTCCTCGGCGGTGGCGGACGAGCGCACGGCGAAGGACGCGTCCGGGTTGCCGGCGGTCAGGCGCTCGAATTCGGCGCGGATGGCCGCTTCCAGGTCGGCCGGGAAAGGCTGGGCCTCGACCCAGCCGCGGATCTCGGCGCCGGCGGCGGCCAGGGCGCGCACGTCGTCGGTGTTCAGGTCGGCCAGGCGACGCTGGATGCGGGCATCCAGGCCCTCGTGCTTGAGGAAGTCGCGGAAGGCATGCGCGGTGGTCGCGAAGCCGCCGGGGACCCGCACGCCGGACTGGGCCAGCTGCGAGATCATTTCGCCGAGCGAGGCGTTCTTGCCGCCCACCGACTCGACGTCGGTCATCCTCAGTTTCTCGAAGGGTACGACCAGGGCGGTCGCCTCGAAGCGTGCATCAGACATGGGAAAACTCCGTGATGTTGAGAAACCGGGGCTCCCCGCGCGCTCCCGAGCGGGCCGGCGCGGCCGGCGGCTTCGAGGGAGACGGGCATGGCACGGCGCACGACAGGTCTTGTCGATTCTTGTGGGCGTCGCGGCGTGGCGTTCATGCGGTGGGCAGGGGCAAGTTGCGGGCGATTCTAGTGGGAGGCCGATCTATGATGTAAGCCCTCGTTCGGGGCCGGGCCGGTGAGATCCACCGGCGAAACTTCTCGCTTCGGCACGCGGCGTGCCCGCTTCCGCGAAGGCTCCCCGACCGGTTTCAAAGGCCTGACATGACCCAGCACACCGTCTACTTCGTCTCGGATGGCACCGGCATCACCGCCGAAACCTTCGGTAACTCCATCCTGGCGCAGTTCTCGGTCAAGGCCCGCCATGTGCGGCGCCCGTTCATCGACAGCGGCGAGAAGGCGCACCAGCTGGTGCAGGAGATCAACGAGACCGGCGAGCGCGAAGGCGTGCGGCCCATCGTCTTCGCCACGCTGGTGAACCGCGAGGTGCTCAACGTGGTGCGCCAGGAGTGCAAGGGCCTGGTGATGGACATGTTCGGGACCTTCATCGCGCCGCTGGAGGATGAATTCCGCATCAAGTCCAGCCACCGCGTCGGTCGTTTCTCCGACGTCGCCAAGAGCCAGGAGTACCACGACCGGATCGAGGCGATCAATTTCTCGCTGGCGCATGACGATGGCCAGTCCGCGCGCAACCTGGATTCGGCGGACGTGATCCTGGTCGGCGTGAGCCGCTGCGGCAAGACGCCCACCTCGCTGTACCTGGCGATGCAGCACGGCATCAAGGCGGCCAACTACCCGCTGATCCCCGAGGACTTCGAGCGCGGTCATCTGCCTTCGCTGCTGGTGCCCCACAAGAAGAAGTGTTTCGGCCTGACGATCGATCCGGAGCGCCTGGCGCAGGTGCGCAACGAGCGCCGCCCGGGCAGCAAGTACGCCGACCTGATGAACTGCCATTACGAGGTCCGGGAGGCGGAGACGATGATGAAGAAGGCCGGCATCAACTGGCTGTCGTCGACGCACAAGTCGATCGAGGAGATCGCGACGACGATCCTTCGCGACATCCGCCCGGACCGGCTGATGTATTGAGCCCGGCGACGACGGATGCCGGCTTCCGCGCTGGCCCTGGTCGTCGCGGCGGCGCTGATCCACGCGCTGTGGAACTTCGCCGCGAAGAAGGCGCAGGGCAACCATCACTTCGCCTGCATGACGGCGCTTGGCGTCAGCCTGCTGTGGCTGCCGGCCGTCTTCGTGGTCGGGCTCGACGAGCTGCCCGGCTGGGGCTGGCGGGCGTGGATCGCCACGGCCGCGAGCGCCGTCGTTCACCTGGCCTACTTCAACGCGTTGCTCGCCGGTTATCGCGCGGCGGACATGACGGTGGTCTATCCGGTCGCGCGCGGCAGCGGACCGCTGCTGTCCTCGCTCGTGGCCGTGCTGCTGCTGGGCGAGCACCTGGGGCTGGGTGGCGCGCTGGGCCTGGCGGGCGTGGTCGGCGGCATCCTGCTGATGGCGGCGGGGCCCGCCTTCTTCGCCAAGGACGCGGCGAGCGCCGATCCTGAGCGACAGCGCAGACGCAAGTTGGGCATCGCGTGGGGCGCGCTGACCGGCGCGACCATCGCCGCCTACAGCGTCATCGACGGCTACGCGGTGAAGGTCCTGGCGCTGTCGCCCATCCTTTACGACTACTTCTGCAACCTGCTGCGGGTGCCGGTCAGCCTGCCGGCGGTGCTGCGCGATCGAGCGGCATTCCTGCCGGCGCTGCGCCGGCAGTGGAAGCATGCGCTGGTGGTGGCCATCGGCTCACCGGCGGCCTACATCCTGGTGCTCTACGCGATGAAGCTGGCGCCGCTGTCGCGCGTGGCGCCGGCGCGGGAGCTGTCGATGCTGTTCGCCGCGCTGATCGGCGGGCAACTGCTCGGCGAAGGCGAACGTGGCTGGCGCATCGCCGGGGCGGCGCTCATCGCGCTCGGCGTGGCGGCGCTGGCGGTGGCGCGTTGACCACCC
>NZ_VOSR01000053.1:0-19464 GCF_007997345.1 Mitsuaria sp. TWR114 | reverse complement strand
CGACTTCGGCCGCGCCGAGGCCGATGGCGGCGTCGACGAGATCACCCGCGACTGCTTCCTCGAGGCGATGGACGGCTCGCTCGAGGCCATCGGCTTCCGCACCGAGGCGGGCCTGGACGGCGTCGAGGCGCGCGGAACGCTGTGGGGCGGCAACCTGGCGGTGCTGTGCTCGCTGCTGGGCACGCCGCACTTCCCGAAGATCAAGGGCGGCATCCTCTTCCTGGAGGACGTCAACGAGCATCCCTACCGCGTCGAGCGCATGCTGCTGCAACTCTGGCAGGCGGGCGTGCTGGACGCGCAGAAGGCGGTGATCCTGGGCAGCTTCAGCGGCTGGAAGAAGTCGCCGCTGGATCGCGGTTACTCGATGAAGAGCTGCGTGCAGGCGCTGCGCGAGCGCGTCAAGGTGCCTGTCCTCACCGGGCTGCCCTTCGGCCATGTGCCGACCAAGGTGTGCCTGCCCGTGGGCGCGAAGGCCGAGATGATGGTCGAGGGCCGCGACGTGATCGTGGCCTGGGGCCATGTCGGCCACGCCCACGATCACCACGGCCACGATCACGACCACCCCGGTCACGAGCACTGACCGACGTCACGGGTGCCGCGCGAGCGGGGCCGCTATGATCCGCCCCGGCAGCGGCCGGCCTCCACGAGGGGCGCGGCCTTGGCAACAATCTGGCAATGCCGCATCCCCAGGATGCGGCGTTTGCTTTTGGGAAGGATGACGATGTCGTCGGGGCTGTGGAACGCGTCGCTGCACGCGGCTGAGGGCTGGCGTGCGGCGTGGGCCCGGTTCGTGGCGATCCGCCGCCTGGGCGGCGCGGGGGCGATGGCGGCGGCGGTGTGTGCCGCGTCGCTGCTGGCCGCGTGCAACAACAGTCCCTATCCGGCCGCGCGGCCAAGGACAACACGCTCTACCTGTCCTTCGACGAGCGCTCGCCGCGCTACCTGGATCCGACCGCGTCCTACACCGCGCCCGAGTCGGTCTACACCTACCAGATCACCGAGCCGCTCTACGGCTACCACTACCTGAAGCGGCCCTACACGCTGATCCCGCGCGTCGCGGCGGCGGTGGTCAAGCCGTACTACCTGGATGCGCAGGGCCGGCGCCTGCCCGAGGACGCGCCCGCGGACCAGATCGCGCAGAGCGTCTACGACGTGCCCATCCGGCCCGGTGTCCTGTACGCGCCCAGCCCCGCATTCGCCAAGGACGAGCAGGGCCACTACCGCTACCACCACCTCACGGCGAAAGAGCTCGGCGACAAGCGCTCGCCCTGGCAGTTCGAGCACCAGGGCACGCGGGAGCTCGAGGCCGCGGACTTCGTCTACGCGCTCAAGCGCCACGCGACCACCCGCATCGAGGCGCCGATCTTCGGCCTGTTCTCCGAGCACGTGCTCGGCCTGAAGGCCTACGGCGCGCTGATCCGCGAGGAGAACGCGAAGCTGCTCAAGGGCCTGCCGGAGAGCACGCCCGACAAGCCCTTCCTGGACTTCCGCAAGTGGCCGCTGGAAGGCGCCGAGGCGGTGGACAAGCACCTGCTGCGCGTGCGCATCAAGGGCAAGTACCCGCAGTGGTCCTACTGGATGTCGACGACCTTCATGGCGCCGATCCCCTGGGAGGTGGACCTGTTCTACGCCCAGCCCGGCATGGCCGAGCACGGCCTGTCCTGGAACCAGTGGCCGGTGGGCACCGGGCCTTACATGATGACGACCTACGAGCAGGATCGCCGTCATGTGATGTCGCGTAATCCGAATTACCGCAAGGACGATCTCTACCCCTGCGAGGGCATGCCCGACGACGGTCCCGCGGGCCGCCTGGCCGACTGCGGCAAGCCCATGCCCTTCATCGACAAGATCGTCGCCACGCTGATCAAGGAGCGGGTGCCGCGCAAGGAGATGTTCAAGCAGGGCTACCTGGACCTCCCCGACCTGGAACGCGGCGACTGGGGCGTCGAGTTCTACGCCGACGCCAGCGACTCCGCCGAGACCGACGCCTTCTTCCGCCAGCGCGGCTTCGCCTTCCCGCGCTCGACCGATCCCAACAACTGGTACCTGGGCTTCAACATGCTCGATCCGGTGATCGGCAAGGGCGGGACGCCGGAGGAAGAGGAGCGCCACCGCAAGCTGCGCCAGGCGCTGTCGATCGCGATCGACTGGGAGGAGGGCTACGGCCGCATCTTCAAGAACCGCGGCGGCGTGACGGCCTACGGACCGGTGCCGCCGGGCGTGTTCGGTTCGCGCGAGGCGCAGCCGGGCTTCTTCAATCCGGTCACGCACCGGCTGGTCAATGGCAAGGTCGAGCGCCGTCCGCTCGAGGACGCGAAGCAGCTGCTGGCCGAGGCCGGCTACCCCGATGGCCGCGACGCGAAGACCGGTCAGCCGCTGTTGCTCAACTACGACTTCATGCGCACCGTCACGCCCGAGGTGAAGGCCGAGAACGACTGGCTGGTGAAGCAGTTCGCCAAGCTGGGCATCCAGCTCGACGTGCGCGCCACCGACTACAACCAGTTCCAGGAGAAGCTGCGCCAGGGCAAGCACCAGGTCTTCTGGTGGGGCTGGTTCGCGGACTATCCGGATGCCGAGAACTTCCTGTTCCTGCTCTACGGGCCCAACAGCAAGTCGCTGCATGAGGGCGAGAACTCGGGCAACTACGAGAACGTCGAGTACGACCGCCTGTTCAAGCAGGTGCAGGTGCTCGACGATGGTCCGGAGAAGCAGCAGGTGATCGACCGCATGGTGGCGATCGTGCAGCAGGACGCGCCTTGGGCCTTCGGCTACTGGGCCTGGACCGGGCAGGCGTATCAGAGCTGGGTGCACAACGGCAAACCCAGCATCGTGATCCGCGATCCGGTGCGCTACTACCGCATCGATCCGCAAGAGCGCGCCCAGCGCCAGGGCGAATGGAACCGACCGGTCTGGTGGCCGCTGCTGGTGCTGGTGGTGGGCTTCGCCGCCATCGTCTGGATGACGCGCCGCAGCTTCCGCAAGCGCGAAACCGCGACCGCGCGCGGCACCGCCGCGCCGCTGGCCGCCAACGACGCCCTGAGCGCCGCCCGGGGAGCCGACTGATGTTCAAGTACCTGACTCGTCGCCTGGCCTACGGGCTGGCCATCCTGGTCGGCGTCAACCTGCTGACCTTCTTCCTGTTCTTCACCGTCAACACGCCGGACGACATGGCGCGGCTGAACATCGGCGGCAAGCGCGTCTCGCAGGAACAGATCGACAAGTGGAAGGCCGAGCGCGGCTACGACAAGCCGCTGTACTGGGACGCCTCGCGCAGCGGCACCGCGCAGCTGACCCACACGGTGTTCTGGGAGCGCTCGGTCTCGCTGATGCTGCTGGAGTTCGGCCGCTCCGACGCGCGCCAGGCCGTCGACATCGGCCACGAGATCAAGACCCGCATGGGCGTGAGCCTGCAGCTGGCGGTGCCGATCTTCGTGCTGCAGCTGATCGTGAGCGTCGCCTTCGCGCTGCTGCTGACCTTCTTCCGCAACTCGCGCATCGACTTCTGGGGCGTCGTGCTGTGCGTGCTGATGCTGTCGATCTCCAGCCTCTTCTACATCATCGTCGGGCAGTTCTTCTTCTCGCGGGTGCTGCGCCTGGTGCCGATCAACGGCTACGAGCCGGGGCTGGACGCGCTCAAGTTCCTGGCGCTGCCGATCGCGCTGTCGCTGCTGTCGCGGCTGGGCGGCGAGGCCCGCCTGTACCGCGCGATGCTGCTCGAAGAGGTCGGCAAGGACTATGTCCGCACCGCCCGCGCCAAGGGCCTGTCCGAGCCGGTCGTGCTGATGCGCCATGTGCTGCGCAACGCGCTGATCCCGATCATCACCAGCGCGGGCGCCTACCTGCCTTACGTCTTCCTGGGCAGCCTGGTGTTCGAGAGCTTCTTCGGCATCCCGGGCCTAGGCGCCTTCGTCATCGACGCGATCACCGGCCAGGACTTCGCCATCGTGCGCACCATGGTGTTCCTCGGCGCGCTGCTCTACATCGCGAGCAACGCGCTGATCGACGTGGTCTACACCTGGGTCGACCCGCGCGTGCGGCTGACCTGACGCGGCCTCGCGCCGATCCGACAAGAGATTCGACATGGGATTCAAGGTCGTCATCCTCTGGACCGACGTGGCGCTGTGGGCAATGTTCGCGGCGCTGGTGTTCTACATCGCGCGGCTGATCCGGCGCCCGCATCTGCGCGCCAACTGGCAGCGCGTGCTGCGCGATCCGGCCGCGCTCAGCGCTGGCGTGGTGCTGGCGCTGTTCCTGGGCCTCACGGCGCTGGACAGCCTGCACTTCCGGCGCGCGCTGGCCGACAGCCCGGCCGGCCAGCAGTTCTACGAGACCCGCACCGAATCGGTCCTGGACCTGCTGCTGGCGCGCCAGATCGAGATGCGCGAGACCAGCTACTCGGCGCCGCTGGCCTACCAGGGCTTCACGCTGGACAGCGTCGCCCACGGCAGCGAGATCGTGCGCGAGTTCCCGCGACTGGCCTTCGGCGGCGCGCATTTGAAGGATCCGGCGCGCGACTGGTCCGGCGACGTGACGCGGCGCGCGCTGACCGGCCTGGCGCTGGGCGCGCTGGCATCAGTGCTGATCGCAATGGCGATGGCGGCGGCGCTGGCGCCGCATCATGGCGGCCTCCGCCAGGGCCTGAAGGACCTGCTGGCCGACCGCACGCACTACCCGTGGCGCGCGGCACTCGGGACGCTGTCGGTCATCGCGCTGCTGGCGGGACCGACGATCGCGCTGATGGGCCACTACCACGTCTTCGGCACCGACCAGACCGGCAACGACGTGCTCTACCAGGCGCTCAAAAGCATCCGCACCGCCTTCGTGATCGGCGCGCTGTCGACGCTGGCGACGCTGCCCTTCGCGCTGGTGCTGGGCATCCTGGCCGGCTACTTGAAGGGCTGGGTGGACGAGGCGATCCAGTACTTCTACACGGTGCTGACCTCGGTCCCGAATGTGCTGCTGATCGCGGCCTGCGTGCTGATGGTGCAGGTCTTCCTGGACAAGCACCCGGAGGCCTTCGAGACCGGCGCCGAACGCGCCGACCTCAAGATCTTCCTGCTCTGCGTGATCCTGGGCGTGACGGGCTGGGCGACGCTGTGCCGGCTGGTGCGCGGTGAGACGCTCAAGCTGCGCGAGGCCGATTTCGTGCAGGCCGCGACCGCCTTCGGCGTGCGCGACACGACGATCATGGTCCGCCACATCGTGCCCAACGTGATGCACCTGGTGCTGATCTCGCTGGTGCTCAACTTCTCCGACCTCATCCTCTACGAGGCGGTGCTGACCTACGTCGGCGTGGGTGTGGACCCGGGCATGAACAGCTTCGGCGGCATGATCAACCTGGCACGCTCCGAGATGAGCCGCGACCCGGTGGTGTGGTGGAGCTTCGTCGCAGCCTTCGGCTTCATGGTCAGCCTGGTGCTGGCGGCCAACCTGTTCGCCGACGGCGTGCGCGATGCCTTCGACCCGCGCGCCCGCAAGCTGCGGCCGCAGGTGCTGTCGCTCAAGAAGAAGAACGCCCAGGCCTGAGGAACGCCAGATGCTGAAGATCGACGACCTCCACGTCCACCTGGACGCCGACGCCGGCCTGGTGCGCGCCATCGATGGCATGCGGCTGACGCTGGCGCAAGGCCAGACCTTCGCGCTGGTGGGCGAGTCCGGCTGCGGCAAGAGCATGACGGCGCTGGCGCTGATGCGGCTGCTGCCGGACAACGGGCGCATCGCCGCCGGCCGGCTCGAGCTCGATGGCCAGGACCTGTTCGACCTGAGCGAAGCCCGCATGCGCGACGTGCGCGGCGGACGCATCGGGATGATCTTCCAGGAGCCGGGGACCAGCCTGAATCCGGTGATGAAGGTCGGCGACCAGATCGTCGAGGCGATCGAGGCCCACACGCCGCTGCGCGGCGCGGCCGCGCGCCAGAAGGCGGTGGACTGGCTGCGCCGCGTGGGCATCCCCGAACCCGAGCGCCGCATCGACGAGTACCCGTTCCGGCTGTCCGGCGGCCAGAAGCAGCGGATCATGATCGCGATGACGCTGGCGGCCGAGCCGGACTTCCTCATCGCCGACGAGCCGACCACCGCGCTTGACGTCACCATCCAGGCGCAGATCCTGGACCTGCTCAAGGACCTGCAGCGCGAGCGCGGGCTGGGCCTGCTGCTGATCACCCACGATCTCGGCGTGGTGTCGGGGATGGCGCACCAGGTGGCGCTGATGTACGCCGGGCAGATCGTCGAGGTGGCGTCGGCTGCGGAGTTCTTCTCGGCGCCTAAACATCCTTATGCGCGCTTGCTGCTGCGCGCACTGCCGGACGCGCAGCGCCGCGGGGAGCCGCTGGCCGCCATCCCGGGGACCGTGCCGCCGTTGTGGCAGACCTTCTCAGGCTGCCGCTTCGCGCCGCGCTGCGATCGCGCCATGGCCCATTGCGCGTCGACCCAGCCGGTGCTTGCCGGACTGGCCGATGGGGCTGTGGGGCATGAAGTGCGGTGTCTGCTTTATGCCGATGCCACGGGGGGGCGTGGCGGGAGGATCTGGCGACGTGGCGAGAGGATCTGGGGACGTGGCAGATCGGGAGATCGCCGTCGGCACCGGTGCCCCTCTCCGCTCAGACGCCTCCGCACGCTCGGCATTCGCTCCGAGGGGCACCGGCGCCGACGGCTTCGCGCAGTCGCCATCGCAGCCCCCCATGCAGTCGACCGAGCAGTCGACCGTGCAGTCGCCTCGGTTGCTGCTCGAGGTGAAGGACCTGACCGTGCGGTATCCGATGGGGCGCGGGTTCTTTGGGGGGACGAAGCGCTGGTTTGACGCCGTCGGCGGGGTCTCCTACTCGATCGAGGCCGGCAAGACCCTGGCCCTCGTCGGCGAGTCCGGCTGCGGCAAGACCACCTCCGGCAAGGCCATCGTCCAGCTGCTTCGGCGCGTGGCGGTGATCGGGGGGGAGGCCTTGCTGCATCCGCCGGTCGCGCCGGTCGACGCCGCAGGGCAGGGCGGGGCGCCCCAGGATCTGTTCCAGCTCGACGGCGACGCGCTCCGGGAGGCGCGCCGGCAGGTGCAGATCATCTTCCAGGATCCGTTCGCGTCGTTGAATCCGCGGCTGCGCGTGCAGGAAGTCCTCGAGGAAGGCCTGCTGGCGCTGCGGCCCGAACTCGATGCGCCGGCACGCCTGGCGCTGCTGCACGAGCTGCTGGACCAGGTCGGCCTGCGCCGCGACGCGCTGGCCCGCTTCCCGCATGAGTTCTCCGGCGGCCAGCGCCAACGCATCGCCATCGCCCGCGCGCTGGCGGTGGAGCCGCGCCTGATCGTCTGCGACGAACCCACCTCGGCGCTGGACGTGTCGGTCCAGGCGCAGATCCTGAACCTGCTGCGCGAACTCCAGCGCAGCCGCGGACTCTCCTACCTGTTCATCACCCACAACATCGGCGTCGTCGAGTACATCGCCGACGAGGTCGCGGTGATGCAGGCCGGCCGCATCGTGGAATCGGGCAGCTGCGACACCGTGCTCGGGCAGCCGCGCGAAGGGTACACCCGCACGCTGCTCGCGGCGGTGCCGCGCGTGGAACGTCGCACGGTCGCCTGACCGCCTCCTTCAGCACGGCGTTCGAGCCGTTTCCTTTCCTCGAAGGGCCGCTCAGCGGCCCTTTTTCATGTCCGCTGCGCGACGCGGAGGTGGCCTCGGCGCCTGGGCACCGTGATGGTGCCGAGCGGACTCTGGAGGCGGTGGGGCGAGGATGACCGGCAGGAGGCTTGGCCGTTTAGCGCCGTACTTCTGTGCGCACGGGCGATTGGCGGCTGAAGAACTGGCCTGAATGCGCACTTTTGGTGCGAAATCACCGCTTATTTGGGCTGGAAACCCTGCTCAAGGGCGTCAGCCGCGCGTCGCGCCGCAGCAACGGGAGTCGCATTCCGCACTTGGGTGTTTACCCGCGATTTCTGGGTGTAAAGCGGCCGGGGCCCTCCCGCTTAGGGTGATCACGGGGGGGGGCTTTGCGAACCGGACAAGAAACTGGCCCGGCCCTAAGCCGGGAACACCGCTCGGAGGGCAGGCCGAGATCCCGGCCGCCCGTGTTCCCGGCAACACAACAACCTGTGTTTCTGGTTAAGGAGTCTTCATGTTCAAACGCAAGAGCATCAACCTTGCCGCGCTGCTCGCGCTCGGCGCCGCGGCCTTGCCCGCGGTCGCGCAAAACACCCAACTCGACCGCGTGGAGATCACCGGCTCGTCCATCAAGCGCATCGACGCCGAAACCTCGCTGCCGGTCAGCGTGATCAGCCGTGACTCGATCAACAAGTCCGGCGCTTCCAACGTCCAGGAACTGGTCGACCGCCTGAGCTACAACAACGGCGGCGGCCTGGCGCTGGGCCAGTCGATCGGTGACGGCTCCGCCAACGGTCAGGTCGGCGCATCGCTGCGCGGCCTGGGCCGCGGCCGCACGCTGGTGCTGCTGAATGGCCGGCGCCTGCCGGTCTATCCGTTCTCCGGCCAGGGCGTCGATCTGAACGCCATCCCCCTGGCCGCGATCGAACGCGTCGAAGTGCTGCGCGACGGCGCTTCCGCGACCTACGGCTCGGACGCCATCGGCGGCGTGATGAACTTCATCACCCGCAAGGACTTCCAGGGCGGCGACATCTCGGTCGGCCTGGAGCTGCCCAAGACGGTCGGCGACGTGTTCTCGTTCTCCGCCGGCGGCGGCGTGGGCGACCTGTCCAAGGACAAGTGGAACCTGCTGGCCACCATCAACTACCAGAAGTACGACCCGATCCGCGCGGCCGACCGCTCCTATGCGTCCACCGGCAACCGGCCCGACCTGGGCGTGGTGAAGGACTCGGGCAATACCTTCCCGGCCAACACCTTCATCGCCACGACCGGCCAGTACGTGCCCGGCGCGGCGAACTTCCCGACCTGCCGTCGCCCGGATTCCTATCCCGGCGCCAACAACTGCCGTTACGACTACACCCATTACATCGACCTGGTGCCCGAGCAGGACCGCTACGGCGCGCTGGTGAAGGGCACGGTGCAGGCCGCCCCCGACCATCAGCTGTTCGCTGAAGTCGCCTACAGCCGCAACGAGATCATCCTGGGCTCCTCGCAGACGCCTTCGACGACCACGGGCAAGGACGACTACCTGTATCCCGCCGGCGGCAAGTACTACCCGACCGCCGCGGTCGACGCCGTGCTGCCCGGCTACCGGGGCGACCTGGTGCTGGCCTGGCGGATGGTCGACGGCGGCCAGCGCAAGACCAAGGTGACCAACCAGGTGCTGCGCACCGTGGCCGGCGCCGAGGGCACCTTCGGTGGCTTCGACTACAAGGCCGCCTTCGTCTATGCCGAGGGCAAGGCCCGCGACGACTTCGTCAGCGGCAACTTCTCCGACACCCGCCTGGTGCAGGCACTGCGCACCGGCCTGATCAACCCCTGGGGCCCGAACGACGCCGCCGGCCTGGCCGCGCTCAAGAGCGCCGAGCTCTCCGGCAACAACCGCGACTCCAAGACCAGCAACACCGGCGGCGACTTCACGCTGTCGCGCGAGCTGTTCAACGTCGGCGCCGGCAACCTGGGTGTCGCCTTCGGTGGCGAGTTCCGCAAGGAAAAGTATCTGGACGGCTACTCCGAGCTGGCCGGTTCCGGCGACGTGGTGGGCGGCTCCGGCACGGCCGGCCGCGTCAGCGCGAACCGTGACGTGAGCGGCGTGTTCGGTGAAGCGAACTTCCCGGTCCTCAAGTCGCTGGAAATCAACGCCGCCGTCCGCTACGACAAGTACAGCAGCACCAACGGCGGCTCGCGCGACGGCACGTTCTCCACCAAGGACCTGCAGGCCACCAGCCCGAAGCTGTCGGTCAAGTTCACCCCGATGACGGGCCTGCTGTTCCGCGCGTCGGCGGGCAAGGGCTTCCGCGCCCCGGCGCTGGACAACCTGTTCGCGCCCTCGTCGTTCACGAACTCGGGCGGCAACTTCACCGACCCCAACTACGACCGCATCCGCGGTTGCGCGGCGTTCCCCAACACCAACTACTGCGACACGCAGCTGACGGTGCAGAACAACAGCAACCTGAACCTGGAGCCGGAGAAGTCCAAGACCTTCACCGCCGGCATGGTGTTCGAGATGATCAAGGACACCACGATCAGCGTCGATTACTTCGACATGAAGATCACCAACGGCCTGCGCTTCCTGTCGGGTGACGACATCATGCGCGACTGGGAAAAGCACCGCGTTCCGGGCACCTTCACCAGCACGTCGATCTTCGCGGACCGCCTGGTCGTCGATCCGGCCACCGGCTACCTGAACTACGTGCGCGCCTCGTGGGAGAACGTGGGCAAGCTGCGCACCGCCGGCTTCGACTTCAGCGCCCGCGCCCGCCTGCGTACCGAGTTCGGCACCTTCACCCCGGGCTGGGAAGCGACGCTGCTGACCAAGAGCGAGGAAAGCATCGTCGGCACCGGCACCACCCGCGACAACCTGGGCAAGTACAACCTGGGCGGCCCGGTGGTCAAGCTGAAGCAGACCTTCACGCTGGACTGGGACAAGGACAAGTGGGGCGCTTCGATCCGCTACTTCCGCCAGAACGGCTACGAGGACTACGACGAGGTTCGCCACGTCAAGGCCTATGACCTGTTCGACGTGCAAGGGCAGTTCCGCGGCATCAAGGGCGTGACCATCACGGCCGGCATCCGCAACCTGTTCGACAAGAAACCGCCGACGACCAACCAGGAAGACTACTTCCAGGTCGGTTTCGACCCGACCTATGCAGCGGTCCAGCAGCGCACCTTCTACGTGCGCGGCAACTACCGCTTCTAAGGGCGGAGCCGTCGCTGATCTGACTTAGATTAGCGACTTCCCCTCCAACGCCGCAGGCCCTTCGGGGCCTGCGGTCATTGAGGCCGGCACGGTGCCGGCCGATCGCGGATCCGACGCCCACCATGGATTACCTGAACCCCGACCTCGACTTCGCCGCCCTGGGCCGCACCTTGCGGACCGAGGGCAGGGTGCTGATCCGGGACTTCTTCACCCCGCAGGTGGCCGAGGCCCTGGACCGGGCGCTGCAGGCGATCGACTGGGAGCTGGTCTATCGCGACGCGACCGGCGACCGCCGCCTGACCGGCGAGCAGCTGCGCTCGCTCACGCCCCAGCAGCGCATGCAGCTGACCGAAGGCATCCACGGGATCGCGCGCGAGGGCTTCCAGTTTTCGTTCTTCTCCGACTCGCTGGTCCGCGCGGTCAAGGACGGCCGCTCCGACCTGCTGGCCGCTTCATGCGCTGGATGGCGGACGACGCCTTCCTGTCGCGGATGCGCGAGCTCAGCGGTGACCCCGAAATCAATGGCGTCTTCGCCCAGGCGACGATGTACTCCCGCGGTAACTTCCTCACCACCCACGACGACCATGTCGACCGCGAGGACCGGCGGATCGCCTACGTGATCAACCTCACGCCGCGCTGGCGGCCCGACTGGGGCGGGATGCTCCACTTCACCGCGGAGGACGGATCGGTGCTCGACACCTTCTTCCCCCACTTCAATTCAATGTCGCTGTTCACTGTGCCTCAGCGACATTTCGTCTCCTACGTGCCGCCATTCGCCATGGCGGAACGCCAGGCGATCACCGGCTGGCTGATCGCGGCGTAAGCGGCACGCGGATTGCTGGGGGCTAGCGGCTGTTCGTTCCGTAACCTCTTCGCGGGTTAGCCCTAGCACCCCGAGGAAGGTGAGCAGAGGGCATACCAGTAGAATACCAGGGTAGGAGGGGTGACCCTCCGGCGACGGCGCCGCTGTAACCGCAGGTGACCCGTGCGATGGGCGATGCCCGCATGCTCGGGCAAACCCCATGGCTGGCGGCTTGCGCATGTCGTTTATGATCAAGGTCGTGAAAGGTAGCCGAAATCTGTAGTTTTCCTACGGTTTTCTGACTGATCCTTGAGACGCCCGCGGCCACAAGCTGACGGGCATTTTTGTTGAGTCGGGTTCGTATCGTGCCCTGGGTTTTCGAGTCTTCGTGTGTCCATCCTGCATTCGGCGGGTCGGCGGTCCGTGGCGCTTCGGCGGCTTGGCACCGTTCGCTTCCGTCGCTCGCACAGCCGGCAAGACAGGCGCTGCTGACCCCAGGTTGCGGCGCGAACGCCTGATCCGACCAGACGCTGTGTTGAGTCGAACTCCCCTTGTAGCTTCGATGAAAGTAATTCGCAGTTTGATGAAGGAGCGCGCATGAACTTTGCGCAGGATAAAGGCGGGTCATCGCGCCTGACGGGCTTCGGCCTCGTTGTCTTGGTCCACGTCCTGATCGTCGGCGCCCTGGCCAGCGGCCTGGCGACGAAGATCAAGGAGGCGGTGAAGGGCCCGATCGACGTCAAGGTCGTCGAGGAAAAGGTCAAGCCGCCGCCGCCGCCTGAAAAGGTCGTGCCGCCGCCCCCGGACATCAAGGCGCCGCCGCCGCCGTTCGTGCCGCCGCCCGAAGTCGTCGTGACGGCCCCGCCGCCGCCGACCCAGACGGTGGCCGTGCAGTCGACGACGCCGCCTCCGGCCCAGGAGTTCCGCCCGGCACCGCCGCCGGCCGCTCCCGCGCCGCCGGCCCCGCCGGCCCCGAAGGTGCGTTCGGCGATCGGCAGCTGCAGCAAGATGGGCAAGCCGGAGATGCCGGCGCTCAACTGGAGCGGCACCGCCAGCTACAAGGCCACGTTCACCGTCAGGGGTGGCAAGGTGGTCGAGATCTCCCTGGCGACCCTGCGTGGCGCCAGCGACCGCAAGGCGGATCGCGCGCTCAAGAACGCGATCACCTCGACGCTGTCGGAGACCTATGAATGCGTGGACGCGGTCCTGGAACAGGAATTCGTGTTCAACATGGAATGATCCGCGGGACCGTCCGACCCGCGATCGACTGAATACGGAGCGCCCGACGCGCTCCGGACCCCTCAACCTGAGTTCAAGACTTTTTGCGTAGGAGCTAACTCCATGATCTCTCGTCTGTCTGCCTTGTTTGCGGCCGTCGCCTGCGCCGCGACCCTGGCCGTCTCCCCGCTGGCCGCCCAAGCGCAGGACCAGGCTGCCTCGGCCGCCGCCTCCGCCGCTGAAGCCACTCCCGCTCCTGCCGACATCGCTCCCGCCGCCGTCGCCGAACCGGCCGCCGCCAAGCCGGTCGACAACCCCTACAGCCTGGGCAACATCGTCGCCCACGGCAACGTGGTCGACCAGGCCGTGCTGGCCATCCTGGCCATCATGTCCATGGGTTCCTGGTACATCCTGTTCACGAAGCTCTGGGACACCTCCAAGATCGCCCGTGAAGCCAAGGAAGTCCGCGCCTCGTTCTTCAAGAAGGCTTCCCTGCAGGAAGGCCTGAAGAGCCTGAGCGAGACCGGCGCGTTCCGCTTCATCGCCCAGACCGGCGTGGAAGCTTCGGAACACCACGAAGGCGCGCTGACCGAGAACATCGACCACAACACCTGGGTCACGATGAACATCGACCGCGCCGTGCAGGAAGTGAACTCGCGCCTGCAAGGCGGCCTGGGCTTCCTGGCCACCGTCGGCTCGACCAGCCCCTTCATCGGCCTGTTCGGTACCGTGTGGGGCATCCTGCAGGCGCTGACCCAGATCGGCGTGGCCGGTCAGGCTTCGATCGACAAGGTCGCCGGCCCCGTGGGCGCCGCGCTGATCATGACCGCCATCGGTCTGGGCGTGGCCGTTCCGGCCGTGCTGGGCTACAACTGGCTGGTCAACCGCAACAAGTCGGTCATGGGCCAGGTCCGTGCCTTCGCTGCTGACCTGCACGGCGTCCTGATGGGCAGCCGCAAGGTCGCCGGCCGCTAATCCACAGCAGTCCCGGAGACGCAATATGGGGATGAACGTAGGTTCGTCCGGTGGCGACGACGAGGTGGTCTCGACCATCAACACCACGCCCCTGGTGGACGTGATGCTGGTGCTCCTGATCATCTTCCTGATCACCGTGCCGGTGGTGACGCAATCGGTGGGGGTGACCCTGCCGAAGGAGACGAACGTCGTCCGCGTCACCAAGCCGGAGAACATCGAAATCGCGGTGACCAAGGATGGCGACATCTACTGGGGCGTGCAGCCGATTCCGGATACGGAAACGCTGGTGGCGCGCCTGAAGAAGGTGGCGGTTCTGAATCCTCAGCCGGAAGTCCACATCCGTGGCGACGAGAAATCGCGCTACGAGAACGTGGGCAAGGTGATGGTCGCGTGCCAGCGCGCGGGCATCATGTCCATCAAGTTCGTCACCGAGCCGCCGGCTCGTGGTGGCTGAAGGAGCTGAAGAATGGGTATGAATGTCGGAAGCTCCGGTGGTGGTGACGATCCCGAAACCATGCTGGACGTCAACACGACGCCGCTGATCGACGTGATGCTGGTGCTGCTGGTGATGCTGATCATCACCATCCCGATCCAGCTGCATTCGGTCAACCTGGACATGCCGCCGCCCAACAACCAGACGCCGCCGACCGAGCCGATCGTCCACGAAGTGGCGATCGACTTCGACGGCACCGTGTTCTGGGACGGCGCGGCCGTGCCGAACCACGCGGCGCTCGAGGCCAAGATGGCCGAGATCGCGGCGATTCCGGATCAACCGGAAGTGCACATCAAGCCGAACAAGCTGGCCGAGTACGGTTATGTCGCCAACGTGATGGCGTCGGCGCAGCGCCTGGGCGTCAAGAAGATGGCGATGGTCGGGAACGAGCAGTTCCTGAACTGAGACCGGATGCCTGTCTGATTGGTGTCTGACCAGAACGCGCTGCCCGCGAGGGTGGCGCGTTTTTCTTCGTAGGAGAGCAAGCGAATGAAACTCAAACTGCTGGCAACCGCCGCCGTGGGCGCCGCCGCGCTGGTGCTGGGCACGACGCCCGAAGGCAGCCTGAGCGTCCTGTCCCAGGCCGCCGCGCAGGTGCGCCCGCAAGTCGGCGGCGCGCTCAAGGCCGCGTCCGACCTGCTCAAGGCGGGTAAGGCGCAGGAAGCGATGGCCAAGATCCGCGAGGCCGAGGCCGTTCCCGGCCGCAACGCCGACGAGAACGCGACGCTGGAAGGCCTGCGCCTGTCCGCCGCCTCGCGCCTGGGCGATGCCGACGGCATGGCCAAGGCCTATGACGCGCTGAGCGCCGCCGGCAAGATGCCCGCGGCCAACAAGCTGCTGACGATGGAAGCCATCGCCGGCACCTACCTCCGCGCGGGCAATGGCGCCAAGGCGCTGGAGTGGGTCAACAAGTACAACGCCGCCGGTGGCAACAGCCCGACGATGAAGCAGATCCAGAGCGCCGCGCAGCTGCGTTCCGGTGATGTGACGACGGTGCTGAAGGACACGCTGGCCGAGATCGCCGCCGACGAGAAGGCCGGTCGCACGCCGTCGCAGGACAAGCTCAACACCGCGCTGTGGGCCGCCAACAAGAAGGGCGACGGCGCCACCGAGTCGGCGCTGATCCAGAAGCTGCTGAACTACTACCCGACGCAGAAGCTGTGGGCGCAGTCGCTGGGCACGCTGCAGAGCAAGAAGGGCTTCGCCGCCGGCCGCTACCAGGTCGACGTGCTGCGCCTGCGCCTGGTGACCGACAACATGCAGGGCGCCAACGACTACATGGAGCTGGCCCAGCTGGCGGGCGCGGCGGGTTATCCGGACGAAGGCAAGAAGGTGCTGGACAAGGGCTTCGCCGCCGGCGTCCTGAAGCCGACCGACGACAACGGCCGTCCGAAGCGACTGGCCGACCTGCTGGACAAGCGGATCGCCGAAGCCAAGGCCAGCGCCGCCGCCGCCGAGACGGCCGCCCGCGGCGCCCGTGAAGGCGACGAGCTGGTGAAGGTCGGTTTCGCGCAGGTGCAGCGCGGCCAGGCCGCCGCCGGCATCAAGCTGATGGAGGAAGGCATCGCCAAGGGCAACCTGAAGCGTCCGGACGATGCCAAGCTCTACCTGGGCCTGGCGCAGTTCCTGGCCGGCGACAAGGCCAAGGCGCAAGCGACCTGGCGCACCGTCAAGGGCACCGACGGCTCGGCCGACCTGGCCGGCCTGTGGTCGGTGTACGCGCGCAGCGCGAAGCACTGATCGCGACAGACTGCCCGGCGCCCCTCGCGGCGCCGGTCAAACGCCAAGAAGCGCCGACGGCAACGTCGGCGCTTTTTTCATGGACGCTCGCCCGCCCGGAGTGATCAGGACGATCGCGCGTCCTTGCCGGCGGGAGGGGCAGGGGGCGCGCCGGCGGGGGCGTAGGCCCTGAGGAAGACGTCCACCGCGCGTCGCGCGGCCCGCTTGATCTGGAGCCGGCTCGGCGGCGGAAGATCGCGGTGGAACCACCGGTGGTAGTGCTCCGCGTTGACCAGCGCGCCGAAGTACTGCGCCAGGAGGCCGGGGTCCTCGCGGCGCAGCTCGCCCAGTTCCACCGCCTGCCGGAACATCTCCGTCATGACCGCCATGCCTCGCTGCGGGCCGACCTCGTAGAACATGCGGCCGATGTCCGAATGGCCGGCCGCGCCCAGCACCATGCGGTGCGCCGACACCGATTCGTCGCTGGTCAGGAACGCCGTCAGCTTCTCGGCAAAGCGGGTGAGCCTGGCCTCGAGGTCGCCGCCGCGGTACTCCGCGATCTCCGCCAGCGCCGTGGCCATGTGCCGGTCGCCGGCCGCCTCGGTCACCGCGAGGAACAGCTCTTCCTTCGACGCGAAGTAGCCATAGATCGTCGACTTCGATCCGCCGATGCGCTTGACGATCTCGGCCATCGATGCGCGCTCGTAGCCGAACTCCAGGAACACCTGCGAGGCCACTTCGAGGATGGCCTCGCGGCGCGCTTCAGTGCGGACTTTCACGACATCTCCTTAACCGTACCAATCGGTCCATTTTTTCTTGACACCCGGGAACTGTCAATCCAATAATCCGCGCCAATACCGAACCGTTCGGTACGTTTTAGAAATGACCAAGACTGCTCGACCCGGAGGTCCGCCATGAGCATCCGCCACGATCCCTTCCCGCCCACGGCGCTGCTGGCCGCTGTCGCGGCACTGGCCCTCGCTGCCTGCGGCGAGCCGCCGCATCCGCCCAACATGGGCGGCAACGGCACGCCGCAGGTCGCTGTCACGACTGTGAAGCCGCAGCGCCTGGCGCTGACGACCGAGTTGCCGGGTCGGGTCACGGCGGCGCTCGTCGCCGAGGTGCGACCGCAGGTCGGCGGGCTGGTGCAGGAGCGCCGCTTCAAGGAGGGCAGCGAGGTCAAGGCCGGCGAACTGCTGTACCAGATCGATCCGGCGACCTATCGCGCCAGCGTCGACAACGCGCAGGCCACGCTCGCCAAGGCCGAGGCGACGCTGGTGTCGGCGCGGCTGAAGGCCGGCCGCTACCACGAGCTGTCCGCGATCAAGGCCGTGAGCCAGCAGGAGGCCGACGATGCCGCCGCCAGCCTGCTGCAGGCCGAGGCCGACGTCGGCGCCGCGCGCGCCACGCTGCAGACGCAGCGAATCAACCTGGCCTACACCCGCATCACCGCGCCGATCAGCGGGCGCATCGGCCGCTCCACGGTGACGCCGGGCGCGCTGGTCACCGCCAACCAAGCCGCCGCGATGGCGACGGTGCAGCAGCTCGATCCCATCTACGTCGACGTGACGCAATCCAGCGGCACGCTGCTGGCGCTCAAGCGCTCGCTGGAGAACGGCCGGCTCAAGAGCGGCACGGCCGCCGTGCGGCTGGTGCTCGAGGACGGCAGCGTCTATCCGCAGGCCGGCAAGCTGCAGTTCTCCGAGGTGACGGTGGACCAGAACACCAGCGCCGTGACGCTGCGGGCCGAGTTCCCGAATCCGCGCGGCGACCTGCTGCCCGGCATGTACGCGAAGGCGGTGATCGAGGAGGGCGTGATCGACCAGGCCGTGCTGGTGCCGCAACCGGCGGTCAGTCGCGACAGCACCGGCAAGCCGGTGGCCTTCGTCGTGGACGGCGACGGCAAGCTCGCGCAGCGCGCGCTGACGACGGAGCGGGCCATCGGCGACCAGTGGCTGGTCGGCAGCGGCCTGAAGGCGGGCGACCGGCTCGTCGTCGAGGGCCAGCAGAAGGCGCGGCCGGGACAGCCGGTCGAGGTCAAGGCGGCGGCCGCGCCGTCCGTGCCCGTCGCCGTGAAGACCGCCGCGGCCAGCGCCGCGACCGCGCATTGAGCATCGGACGGAGACCCTCATGGCTCGCTTCTTCATCGACCGTCCGATCTTCGCCTGGGTCCTGGCCATCATCACGATGCTGGCCGGCACCGTGGCGGTGCTGACCCTGCCGATCGCGCAATACCCCACCATCGCCCCGCCCGCCATCGCCATCACGGCCAACTATCCCGGCGCCTCCTCCAAAACCCTGGAGGACACCGTCACGCAGGTCATCGAGCAGAAGATGAAGGGACTGGACCGCCTGTCCTACATCGCCTCGACCAGCGAATCGACCGGCAGCGTGACCATCACCCTGACCTTCGAGACGGGCACCAATCCCGACACCGCGCAGGTGCAGGTCCAGAACAAGCTGGCGCTGGCGACCCCGCTGCTGCCGCAGGAGGTCCAGCAGCAGGGCGTGCAGGTCGCCAAGTCGGCCAACAACTTCCTGAATGTGCTGGCCTTCATCTCGGAGGACGGCCGGCTCAACGGGTCCGACCTGTCGGACTACGTCGCGGCCAACGTGCAGGACCCGATCAGCCGCGTGGAAGGCGTGGGTGACACGACGCTGTTCGGCTCGCAATATGCGATGCGCATCTGGCTGGACCCGGGCAAGCTCAACAGCTTCAAGCTGACGCCGCTGGATGTGAAGGCCGCGGTGCAGGCGCAGAACGCGCAGGTCTCGGCCGGCCAGCTCGGCGGCCTGCCGGCGGTGCCGAGCCAGCAGCTCAACGCCACCATCACCGCGCAGACGCGGCTGAAGACGGCCGAGGAGTTCGAGGCCATCCTGCTGCGCACGCAGGCGGACGGCTCGGCGGTGCGGCTGCGCGACGTGGCGCGCGTCGAGCTGGGCAGCGAGAGCTACGCCACGGTCGCGCACTTCAACGGCAAGCCGGCGGCGGGCCTGGCGATCAAGCTGGCGACCGGCGCGAACGCGCTCGACACGGTCAAGGGCATCGATGCGAAGCTCGACGAGCTCAGCAAGTTCTTCCCGCCCGGCGTCAAGGTGATCAAGCCCTACGACACGACGCCGTTCGTGCGCATCTCCATCGAGGAGGTGATCAAGACGCTGATCGAGGCCGTGGTGCTGGTCTTCCTGGTGATGTACCTGTTCCTGCAGAACTTCCGCGCCACGCTGATCCCGACGATCGCGGTGCCGGTGGTGCTGATGGGCACCTTCGGCGTGCTGGCGGTGTTCGGCTACTCGCTCAACACGCTGACGATGCTGGCGATGGTGCTGGCCATCGGCCTGCTGGTCGACGACGCGATCGTCGTCGTCGAGAACGTCGAGCGCGTGATGAGCGAGGAAGGCCTGTCGCCGCTGGAGGCGACGCGCAAGTCGATGGGACAGATCACCGGCGCGCTGGTCGGCGTGGCGC
>NZ_VOSR01000529.1:0-6721 GCF_007997345.1 Mitsuaria sp. TWR114 | reverse complement strand
CAGGTTGAGCGCGACGTTGGCGGCGCCGCCGGCCCGCTGCGACTGGCGATGCAGGCGCAGGATGGGCACCGGCGCCACGGCGACGACGGCCTGGGCGGCATGGCCGCCGGCCTGCCCGCGCCCGCGTTGGCGCTGGATCCGCGTCCGGCGCATCGCCTGATCTGCGACCTCGTCAACGCGCGCCCCGGCGAGATCACGCTGGTGGCCGTCGGCCCGTTCACCAACCTGGCGCTGGCGCTGGCGCACGATCCCTCGATCGCCGGCAAGGTCCGGCGCGTGATCGTGATGGGCGGCGCCTTCGGCCTGAAGGGGCATGGCGGCAACGTCACGCCGGTGGCCGAGGCCAACATCATGGCCGACCCCGAGGCCGCCGACCAGGTCTTCACCGCCCCCTGGCCGGTCACCATCGTCGGCCTGGACGTGACGCAGGAGGCGATCATGCGCGAGGCGGACCTGGCCAAGCTGCGCGGCCGCGGCGAGGGCGCCGGCGACCTGCTCTGGCAGGCCACGCGGCATTACCAGCAGTTCTACGACGCGCGTGACGGCATCGGCGGCATCTATGCCCATGACGCGAGCGCCGCGGCGCTGCTGCTGGTCCCGGAGGCCTTCACCCTGCGCGCCGGGCCGGTGCGGGTCGTGCTGGAGGGCATCGCCACCGGCCAGACCATCCAGGACTGGCGCAACGAGCACGGCAGCGGCACGCCGTGGAGCGGCCACCCGTCGCAGCAGGTCTGCATCGCGGTCGACGCGGCGCGCGTGCTGGCGCTGTTCGACGAGATCTTCTGACGCCGGCGGCGGCCTTCGCCGCGCCTTCGAGTTTCAAGACAATGCACGGCGCGCCGACCCGCGCCCCAAGGAGAACCTGATGACGACCCAAGCCGTGAAGCTGCTGTTGCCCCGCTGGCTGATCACCATGACCCCCGATAGCCCGGTGCTGGAACAGCATGCGCTGGCGATCGAGGGCGAGCGCATCGCCGCCGTCCTGCCGCGCGACGAGGCGCTCCAGCGCTACGCCGATGCCGACCGCGTCGAGCTGCCGCACCACGTGCTGATCCCCGGCCTGATCAATGCCCACACGCACTCGGCGATGTCGCTGCTGCGCGGCGTGGCCGACGACCTGGCGCTGATGGACTGGCTCAACAACCACATCTGGCCGCTGGAGCGCCAGTGGGTGAGCGAGGACTGGACCTACCAGGGCTCGCTGCTGTCCGCGGCCGAGGCGCTGCGCGGCGGCGTGACCTACCTCAACGACATGTACTTCTTCCCCACCGCGATGGCCCGCGCGGCGGTGGACAGCGGCATCCGCGCCGGCGTGTCGATCAATGTGATCGACTTCCCGACCGGCTACGCCGCCAACGCGCAGGACTACATCGAGAAGGGCCTGGCCGCCTACGAGCAGTTCAAGGGCGAGAAGCTGCTGGACTGGACCAGCGCGCCGCATGCGCCGTACACGGTCTCGGACGAGACCTTCATCCAGCTGCGCCAGCTGGCCGAGAAGTACGACCTGCAGATGCACTGCCACATCCACGAGACGCAGGACGAGATCGACGGCAGCCTCAAGCAGTACGGCGAGCGTCCACTGGCGCGCCTGAACAAGCTCGGCCTGCTGAACGCGAAGATGATCGCCGTGCACATGGTCCACCTGAGCGACGACGAGATCGACCTGGTCGCGAAGCAGGGCGTGCACCTGGTCCACAACCCGAGCTCCAACCTGAAGCTGGCGTCGGGCGTGGCGCCGGTGAAGGCGCTGGAAGCGGCCGGCGTGAACACCATCCTGGGCACCGACGGCGCCGCCTCCAACAACCGCCAGGACATGTTCAGCGAGATCCGCGCCGCCGCGTTGCTGGCCAAGGGCGTGACCGGCGATCCGCTGACGGTGTCGGCGCGGACCGCGCTGGAGATGGCCACCGTGCGCGCCGCCAAGGCGATGGGCCGGGCCAGCGACCTGGGCACGCTGGAGGCCGGCAAGCTGGCCGACGTCGTCGCGGTGGCGCTGGACTCGATCGAATGCCAGCCGGTCTATCACGCGGACGCGCAGCTGGTTTATGTCGCCGGGCGTGAACATGTCACGGACGTGTGGGTGGGCGGCCGGCAGGTGCTGTCGAATCGCAACGTTCTGACTTTCGACACCCAGGCCTTGCAGGGGCGCGTGGCGGACATCGTGGCTAAGATGCGCGCCGGGCGCTGATCCCCCCTGAACACGGGGGTGGCGGCGCCGAGGGGCCGGCCGTCGACCTGACCGCCGGTGTGCAGGAGACACAGCCGGCCGTCACCGCGCGCCGGTGGGACAGATCACCATGAGCAAGCCTTCCCGGAGCCGGCCCCTGAGCCGGTTCGTCGCGACCATCGCCACCGCCGCCACCGCGGTGCTGGCCCTTGGACTGGGCACCGCCGCCCGCGCGGACATCCTGATCGGCCAGACGGCCGGCTTCACCGGCCAAGTCGCCGCCAGCGTCAAGGAACTGACGCTGGGCGCCAAGCTCTACATCGACCACGTCAACGCCGCCGGCGGTGTCAACGGCCAGAAGATCGACCTGCAGTCGCTGGACGACGGCTTCGATCCCAAGCGCGCCGCGGCCAACGCGCAGACGCTGATCGACAAGGGCGCGGTCGCGCTCTTCCTCACCCGTGGCACGCCGCACACCCAGGCGGTGATGCCGCTGCTGGACAAGGCGCAGGTGCCGCTGGTGGCGCCGTCGACCGGCGCGATGCTGCTGCACAAGCCGGTGCATCCTTACGTCTTCAACGTGCGCTCGACCTACCAGCGCGAGGCTGAACGCGCCGTCCAGCTGCTGCTCGAGATGGGCAACACCCGGATCGCGCTGGTGCAGGTCAACGACACCTTCGGCGCCGATGGCGTCGCCGGCGCGATGACCGGCTTCAACGATCGCAAGATGAAGCCGGTCGCCCACTTCACCTACGAGCGCGAGAAGCCGGACATCGCCGGCGTGGTGAAGCAACTGATCGCCGCCGATCCGCAGGTCGTGCTGCTGGTGGCCTCGCAGCAGATCACCGCCGACACGATCAACGCGCTGCGCGCGGCCGGCTCGCGCATCCTCGGCGCCACCTTGTCCAACAACGCGTCCAACGGCTTCGTCCAGCTGCTGGGCCAGAACGCCGCCGGCGTCATCGTGTCGCAGGTGTTCCCGAGCGAGCGCAGCACCAACCTGGCGATGGTCAGGGAGCTGACCGACCTGGTGAAGGCCAAGCCGGCCGAAAGCGGCGGCCTGGTCACGCCGGCCATGATGGAGGGCTTCGCGAGCGCCAAGGTGCTGGTCGAGGGGCTCAAGCGCGCCGGCAAGGACGCGAGCCGCGCCAGCCTGCTGCGCGCGCTGAACAACATGTCGCGCTACGACCTGGGCGGCATGGAACTCAACTTCAGCGCCACCGATCACACCGGCACCAACTACGCCGACATCGCCATCATCGATCCGCGAGGCCGATTCCTGCGCTGAGCCTGGACCGGTCCATTCCTCAGTTGACGGGCGCCTTCGGGCGCCGTTGTCATTGGATATTTCGGAATTCTCCGAATCCGTCAATGGACGGTATTCAAAGCCTTGACAGGGTCTTTTGATACTCGATGGCTGAATGCCGGTGTTGGAAATATTCGCCAATCATGATCTTTCTCACGACCATCCTCGTCGAATAGCAAATTTAGGCTGATCACTCACATTTGTGAGTTATTAGCAAGTGAGGCGTACTCGGACACACTGCCGGCCGAAACCTGCAGACGGACTGCTGTCATGAAGAATATGTACGCGATCTCCATCGGTCTGGCCTTCGCCGGCGCCGGGTGCCTGCTGGCCGAGAAATCCACGCGGTCGATACCCGGGAATCCCTCATTTGAACTTACTGTCATCGGTTATCTCTTGATCAGCGGCGGACTGATGCTGCTGATCGCCTGCCTCGCCGCCTCGGCCGACGCCTGGCTGCGAGCCCGACGGCGCCGCGCTTGCGCTCCTCCCGAGCCGGATTGGGAGCGCCATCCACCGCCAATCGTCGATCACCACTGACTCCAGTCACCCAGCAGTTTTTGTTTACTTGCTTCGGTGATTGCTCGTTTCCTGCCGCTCGCGAAACTGTGCCCGCCCATGGCATTGGGATAACGAGAGAAGGAGCTGAGGAATGAGTATCGCCGTCGTGATCATCGAGGACGATCCGGCTGTCATGAAAAGGCTGGTGGACGTGATTTCAAATAGCAGTTTCTGCGAAGTGGTCGGTGTCGCCAGGAATCGCGGCGAAGCGATGGCCGCGATTCTGGCCAACCGGGCCGATCTTTATCTGATCGACCTGGGACTGCCGGACGCCGACGGGGTGGAGCTGATCCAGCTGGTGCGGGAAAGGTGTCCGGAATCCCGCAGCATGGTGCTGAGCACCTTCGGCGACAGCAAGCACGTGATGCGCAGTCTGCGCGCGGGCGCCCGGGGCTACCTGCTCAAGGACGAGATCCAGCCGTCGCTGGTGGAGAAGCTGGTCAGCGCGCACAACGGGCAGGCGCCGCTCAGCCCGGCGGTGGCCCAACTGGTGGTCGAGCGGATCTCCATGCTGGAGAACAACGTGCGGCCCCAGGTCGATCGCGAGAAGGTGCTGCGCGATCTCGGCATGGGCGAGCGCGAATGGGAGGTCCTGCGCCTGCTCATCGAGGGGCTGCCCATCGTGGAGATCGGTCGCCGGCTGAGCATCTCCCATCACACCGTCAACCAGCACCTGCGCAGCGTCTATCGCAAGCTGGGCGTGAAGTCCCGCGCGATGGCGGCCAACGCGGCGCGGCTGCATGGACTGATCGATGAATAGCCCCCGCCGCGGCTCGCTGAAGACGGTCTTCTTCTGGCTGAGCTTCTTCATCATTGCGCTGCTGGTGATCGCCACCAGCACTGTCGCTACGCGCGTCTACCACGTCGACGCGATCCGCGACCTCGAGGTCGTCGCCGCGGCGCCCGATTCGCGCGATGCGGGCCCGGAGGCGCCGCGCCTGGCCGGGCGGGTGCTGGTCCAGGCGCCACGGGTGGCCTTGCCCCATCTCGAGGACGTGAGCCAGGCGGGGGGATTCAAGCGGGTGAGATTCCGCATCGACCTGGACCGCTACCTCGAGCGGCCGACCGCCTGCTGCGAGATCGACGCCGACGGCGGCGTGATCGGCGGCAGACGCATCCCGGGCACCAGCCTCGTGATCAGCCAGGCCCTCGACGGGATGGACGTCTACCTGAACGGGGTCTGGGTCGCGGGCCTGCCGAAGTCGAACGCGAGCGGACGCTACAAGTGGTACCGGCCGCTCCAGGTGCCGCTGGCGCGCCGACTGCTGCAGCCCGAGGGCAACCAGTTGACGGTCGAGCTGACGACCTGGGATCCTCAGATCCAGCTCGCGCCGATCTACATCGGCGACCTGGATGCGATCTCCACCATCCATGAGCTGACCCTGTTCATCGGCTCGTCGCTGGCCAATGCGTCCAACGTCTTCTGCCTGCTGGCGGGCATGTTCATGCTGGGCGCCTGGCTGGCCAGCAGGAAGGACGGCGCCGTGTTCCTGCACGCGGGCGCCACCACGGTGCTGTGGTCGGTGCTGTTCACGCTCGTGCTGCTGCCCTATGTCCCGGCGGCGTGGCTGCCGCTGTGGACCTGGGCGCAGTACGCCTGCATGGGCGGCGTGATCGCGGTGCTGACGCTCTTTCTTTTCGCCTTCGTCGGCGAGCCCCTGGGCTGGCGCGGCCGCGCGGCGCTCTTCGGCACGGCGGCGTTCGCGGCGCTCGCCTATCCGCTGCTCGGGCTGCGCGGCCGGGAATGGCTGGACCTCTGGTGGCTGCCCACCATGCTTTGCTTTCACCTGTACGCCTGTTCGCGACTGGCGCTGCACATCGCCCGTACCCGCTCGCGCACGGCGATGTCGCTGCTCTTCCAATCGGTGCTCGCGCAGGTGTTCGCGCTGCGCGATCACAACGCGGTGCAGCACCTGATCTCGATCCCGATGCCGGAAGCCGGCTGGTCGATGACGCACCTGCTGGTGGCGCCGATCTTCCTCAGCCACCTGAGCGTGCCGCTGCTGCTGTTCGTCGTCGCCCAGATCCTGCTGACGAAGTTCCAGGCCAACGTGAAGCGCATCCGCGACCACAACCGCATCCTGACCGAGACCCTGCAGCAACGCGAACGCGAACTGCTGATCAGCCACAACCGCCAGCGCGAGATGGAGAACGAAGCCGCCATGCAGCTCGAGCGCGACCGCATCTATCGCGACCTGCACGACGGCATCGGCTCCAAGCTGGTGACGACGCTGTTCAGCGTGCGCGACCGCGCCATCGACCACGAACGGCTCGAAGGGCGGCTGCTGGAGGCCTTGACGGACCTGCGGGAGATCATCTCGGTGACGCAGGTCGGGAGCAGCGAGCCTTCCAGGACATCCTGTTCACCTACTGCAGCGGCCTCGACGAGGCGCTCACGCGCGCCGACTTCCAGGTCGAATACGAGGTGCCCGAGGGGCTGGAGCTCGTGCTGCTGGCCGACTTGTCGAAGCAGCTCATGCGCATCGTCGAGGAGTCGGTGGCCAACACCATCAAGTACGCCGGCGCGAGCCGACTGTCGATCCGCATGGCGATCGTCGAGGCGGAATCGCTGGAGGTGGTGATTGAAGACAACGGCCAGTCCGGCGACCGGCGGGGCGAGGCGGCCGACGCGACCGGTCGTCGCGCCTCCGCCCTGCGCGGCGGCACCGGTCTGGTCGGGCTTCAGC
>NZ_VOSR01000528.1:0-585 GCF_007997345.1 Mitsuaria sp. TWR114 | reverse complement strand
CAGAGCCGCTGGTACCAGTCCCAGTAGAAGGCCGCGTCGCCCTGGGTGCGGACCGCCAGCAGCGCCGCGGCGGCGGCGCTCGTCGGCCTGCGCCACGAAATACTTGTCCGCGTCGCACACGCTCAGGTCGGGCGCCAGCGAGTAATGCAGGCCGCCCCGAGCACGGTCCCAGCCTTGTCCATCGCGACCCTGAACAGGCGGTCGGCGGTGGGCAGCGCCCAGCCCAGGTCCGCCTCCAGCGCGTCGCCGCGCGCTTGCAGCTGCAGCAGCAGCTTGGCCCACTCGGTGAGGTGGCCGGGCTGGTAGCCCCAGGGGCGGAACAGGTGGGCCGGGTTGTCGATGTTGTATTGCCAGTCCGGTTGCCACTGCGTGTCGTAGTGCTCCCAGATCAGGCCGCCGCAGCGCTGGGCCTGGCGCTGGGTGATGTTGTAGGCCAGCTGGTGGGCGCGCTCCAGGTAGCGGCGCTCGCCGGTCGCGGTCGAAGGCGGCCAGCAGGGCCTCGCAGGCATGCATGTTGGCGTTCTGGCCGCGGTACGGCGACAGCGTCGACCAGTCCGCGCTGGCCTCGTCCGCATACAGGCCGGC